>JALGTJ010000099.1 GCA_029821415.1 Candidatus Zipacnadia bacterium | reverse complement strand
CGAGATTCTCGCCGACTCTGGCTGGATGCCGGGTGATTTTCAGGACATTCTGGATCTGAGCGCCATTTACGGGCGCGCAAGAGCGCGTATGACCTTCCAGCGCCAAGGCCGCGCACAGCTATCCCAGGACCTGGACGTAGCCTCCGATAAATACCTTGAATTGCGAGCCGACGTCTACACAAGTCGTCCTGACCAGATTGTCGGCACAATCCTTTGCGAAGATGTTACCACGGGAAGAGTGCTTGGCCGCGATGAATATAGCACCGGGGGCAGGCGAACCCTCAAAGTCCGCTTTACAAGCGCGTCGGGACGTTGGGGATTCGTCAATTTCGACAACGTGGAACTCTCCGCGCCCGAAATCACTCCGCCGGTGCAACAAGCCGTATGGAAGAGCGCTGACGATAGCTTCCCTATTGGCGATTCTCTTGCTTATCATGTGACGGATGGCTCCGCCACGGATATTGAAGGTGCTCTCTGGCTAGTCAATCACGATCTGACGAGAAAGGGAATCCGCTTCGTTGCAGGGGACGCCCAAGCCCCCGTGTCCATTTCGATTGGCACTTTCACTGACAAGGGTGATGAAGGGTATCACCTCAGTGTTGATCGCGACGGCGTGCACATCGCTGCGGCCACCCCTCGGGCGGCTCAGCACGCGCTTATGACCTTCCTGCAGCTCGTCTGGGCTCCTCAGGACGCCCCGGACGCCTACCAGGTCCTGGCGGTTGATGTCACCGATTGGCCTGATATGCCCATACGGGGCGCCGTAATGGGGACCAGTTATGTACATATTATGCCCGAGGATGAACCGGGTCTGGTTCCGTTTCACGACGACATGTACTTCGCGGACCTGCTGCAGATGGTACGATGGAAGCTCAACTTCCTAATGTGGAGGAACCGCTGGGTAGACCTTACACCTGAGCAGGAAAAACAGACCGAGAACCTGTTGAAGCAGTGCGAGCGATTTCACGTTGACGTTTGTGGATTCATCAGCACTCTCAGCGACCCGCCCAGCAGCAAGCTGCTCGTGGAGCACCCCGCGTGTGTTGAAGGCGTCTGGATAAGAGACGAGAAGGTCACGCTCAGGGGCGAGGAACCGTCACCACTGGCCAACCGCAATGTCCTGCGAAACCAGTCCACTGATATTGTTATCACCAGTATAGACAAGCAGACTACATATCAGCTCGGCCGAGATTACATAGTGCAAGGACAACTGGGCCGTTACGATCCATCAAACAAAAGGTACGTTGGGGACGAGCCGTTTACCATTGCCCGAGTGCATGGTTCGCGCATTCCCGACGGCGCGACCGTGCTGGCCAGCTATGACTGTGTAGGCGGCGACAATGGTAAACTCGGACCTCACGTCCAGTACTGTCCCAGCGATCCGCTCGCCGTGCAGTACGTTGGAGATATCGTCGAGCGTGTTGCCAAGCGGTGGCACTTGAAATATCTGTTCATCAGGGGAGACGAATTGACGAGGGTCAACTCGGACAGCCGCTGCCGCCGGCGCGGGCTGCCGCCCTCGCAGATTCTGCTGGAGCATCTGGACTTCATCCGTCGTCGTATCCACCAAGGATGGCCGGAGACCCAGATAGCTATGTGGGAGGATGCCTTCAGCCCTTATCACGGTGGGTACCAGTGGGGCTTTACCGAGGCGGGGCCTGTTCCGCCTGCCGACATCTGGCAGTTTGTCTGGTACTATTCGCCATTCCAAGCTCTACAACAGGGTTGGGCTAGCCTGGTTCATTACCAAAAGTTCGGCTTGACAACGGTCGTCTGCCCTTGGTTCAAGCTCCAGAACATTCGCGAGTGGGCGCAGGTCGTTGGTGAGGCTCGCCGCCGGGGATGGCGCTGTTTGGGAATGGTTGATACGACCTGGAGCGAGCCCCCGCCGTACGCAAACATTCGCGAGACGGCCATCGTTTCATGGAAGATTCCTTCCAAGGGAGACAAGCGATGGGTGGCGTTCACTTTGCCTGAGGAAGAATAGGAGTCTGGCTGGTTCACTGCCGGGGCTTTGGGGATGGATTGCGGGGTTCGTCACCGCCGAGAATAGTCTCTTGTGTTGCAGTCTTCGCGGTTAGAGCTGGTGAGCTATTGTCTGAATCTGTGACCACAGTTGCTTATACAGAGCAAAGTAGTGGTCATACTGCTGCTTACTGGCTGAATCTGGCTGGTAGACCGTTGCCTGGTGGACGAGCTGGTTGACCGCCTGGGGAAGGGAGTCATAGACACCGGCAGCCACTCCCGCCAGGATTGCTCCGCCCAGGCATCCGGCCTCAGCGACATTAAGCGTAGCGACTTCCTTGCCAGTGATATTAGCTTTCAACTGCAACCAGGCCGGGCTGCGTGCTCCTCCGCCGGTGGCTGGCAGGCGGTTGACAGTTAGACCTGCTTCGGCCAGCGCCTCAATATTCAGGCGCAGTTCAAAACAAGTGCCTTCCAGTAGTCCTTTTATGAAGGTCTTACGATCAGTGCTCAGCGTCAGCCCTGCGATTGCCCCGCGCGCCTGCGGATCCATATGTGGCGTAGCTGCCCCGGCAAAATAGGGAATCACAAGCAGGCCGGTGGGATCGGCGGGTAGGTCCTGCACAATCAGTTCGTAGGCACTTCGGTTTTCCTCGGCGGCCTGCTGCTGTTCAGCCTCCGCAAAGTTATCCCGGAACCATCGCAGAATGCTCCCACTGGAGTAATTGAACGCCTGGGTCAGATAGAGGCCGGGTACTACATGCGGATAGCAACAGAAGCCGGATTGGCGCATCTTCTCTGTCCGCTTGGGCTCGGCGAAGGCCACCATCAGGCATTCCACGGTCCCCATGCTATTGACTGCCTGCCCGGAGCCAATAACGCCCGCGCCCAGAGCGGTCATTGCCGAGTCATGGCCACCGGCGACTACCAAGCAGCCACGTGGTAGGTTAAGCATCCGCGCGGCGCTGCCCGAAAGCTGTCCCACCACCTCGCCGGGGCGAATCGGCTCAGCCAGTAGCTCCGCGCTTATCCCAGCGGCGGTGAGGATCTCCTCTGACCAGTGTTTATTAACCACATCAAACGCCATCGTGCGCGTTGCCAGGCTCCAGTCCACCCGCAGCGGCAGGCCCAACTTGAAGAAAACAATCTCCGGCCACATCAGGTATCTGTAGGCTTTCCGGTGCACATCAGGACGGTTTTGCTGCATCCACATTAGCTTATTGATGGTATAGCTCGGATGAGGGGGCATACCGGTGATGTTGAAAATCTCCTGTTCGCCTACCTGCTCGCATAAGTGCGTTGCCTGGTGGGAAGCCCGACTGTCCGGAGCGGTGATGGTGTTGTACAGGAAGTTGCCAGCAGCATCAACCGGAGTGACGGCCACGCCCAACGCCGAAATGCTCAGGGCTTGTACTGGGTCGGACTTTGCGCCGGAGGCCGCCCGTCTCACCACGTCGGTGAACGCTGACCAGACGCTTTGGGGATCCAGTTCAAACCAGCCGGGCTGGGGCCTGATCTCGGGGTACTCACGGTAAGCCGCTCCCAGCACCGCCCCCTCGGCATCAAAGACCACTGCCTTGGTGCCGGTACTCCCGATATCAATGCCCAGCAGGCTCATAACTGTGTACTCTCCTGGACGAATTGCCCGCCCCAGATGAATGCTCTGTCAGCCCCATCCAAGAAGCAAGTCGGCGACCTGATGTCGCTGCCGGCTTGGGTGCCTACGCTGGGGTGAACAGGTCGGCATGTCCGTGCAGCAAGATGAGGCCCTCGGCATGATCGCCGATGCCGCTGAGCGTAGCAGCCAGCATCGAACGACTGCTAAAGGCAATAACGGTGTCATTACCGACTGGCTGCAGTTCCCTCAATCGTAGAACCACTCCAGCGGGTAGATGCGCAGCACACTCTCCCACACGGCTTTTGCTTCTCCGTCTTTCTCCTCTATCCAGGCCCGGGCGTACATAATATACACTTTATCTCCAGCAAAGCGGACGTTGGGGTAATCAAACATGGCCCAGCCATCGGGCAACTGGCCCACGTCATCGCGGCCGCGGACCAGGCTGGTTGGATATTCGGGCGGGATGTAGGCGATGTCGTCCAGCCCCTCGCTGAGTTCGAGGGTCTTAAAATGGCCCCAGGTAGCCCCGCTGTCCTGGGAGAGGGCTACCGACAACCGCCCACGCCGGTACCCCCGCCGAATCTCTTCACGCGAGACCTGGTTCCAGACGCATAGTAGGTCTCCGGTTTCGGGAATGCGCCTCAGCCGTGGTGGAGAGTAGGAGGCCGCCAGATCGGTGGGGCGCACCGCTGTCCAGGTCTTCCCCCCGTCTTCACTGTAGCTGTAGACAATCCGTCCTACCTGAGAGCGCCCAAACAGCAGTAGCCGGCCATCGGCAGTCTCTGCGGCACTGGGTTCATCAAAGGAGCTGATTCCCCCATAGCCATTGGGAATGCCCTGCTGATCAAACCAGCCAAACAGATCGGGCCCCTGTTGCCAGTTGTTGCCTCCGTCATCGGAGTACAGCACGAACGTGCACTCGAATTCGGGCATATGCCCATGGCTTTCGACCTGCATGGGCAAGCCTCGCCAGGTACCCCAGGTGTCGGGGGAGACAACGTCGCTTAGGTCGGAGTGTGAAGTGTTCCAATGGCCGGTTAGAGTGGGAAAGACCAGTCGCCCGCTGCTGAGTTGAATAAGGGTATCATAGTAGGGAACATTGGGCGTTCTGGTGCCCCCCGGGTCAATGAGTTTGCCCGGTCCCCAGCTCTGACCCTCATCTTCTGACAAGAAGAGGTAGAACTTGCCCATCCAGGGCTCGTCCTCTCCCCGAAAGGCCAAAGCCAACGCTCCTGACTGCAGCCGGATGAGGCTGTGATCGCGCGCCGTGCCCAGGCCCGGGCAGTTTAGCGGTCGGGGTTCGCCCCAAGTCAAGCCCGCATCAGTGGAGATGCGGTAGCGGCCATCCCCCTCAATTAGCATCAGCGAGCCATCGTGTAGCTCGACCAGGCTGCTCATCGCGCCCCCGATATGTACCAGTTCCACTACGCCCTCCGGCGGCGGCTTCCGAAAGACAGGCCACAACACACGGGCACTGTACATGCTACTCACCTCGGCTGTTGAAATCATAGATGCCAAGTCTTTGTGGGCTTGCCACCAGACAATACTGGTCTGTGGGTGCCCTACATGCCGGCTTGCTTGGCTGACCGCTTGTGCCGACCTGTCCTGTCTACTTGTAGTCCACCTGTAGCTGCAGCCCCGTCAGTTCCGAAGATAGCCTGCCCGTTGAATTGAGGCCGGGCAGAACCAGGATCGGGTCGCTGCCGCGGTGCAGCAGCAGAGCAGTCACTACTGCCTCAAATACCTGCTCCTCCGCTCGTTGGATCTTCTCCGGTGGTACACGGACAGCGGCATATGAAG
>JALGTJ010000098.1 GCA_029821415.1 Candidatus Zipacnadia bacterium | reverse complement strand
GGTGGACCGAAGCAACCGAGATAGTAGCCCCGATCTGGAGCACCGCCTGGCGCCCAATGTGGCCGAAGCCCACCGCGTCGGCCTTCACCTGCTGATTGGCTGGCAGTATGGCTCATCTCACCAGGAGCCCTACCGCAAATATCGCGCGCCGGGTGGCCAACTCGCCGAAAGGTCGTGCTGTCCCCTGGATACTGACTATATATTGCGCGGGGCGGTGCCGACGGAATGCTCATTGATACCGAGATGTACGAATCAGATGAGACTAACTATCCGGGCCCCTGTGTCTGCGACGATTGCTTTGCTGAGTACCTGAAGACCTACGCTGACGACTGGCAGACACTCTACAACCAGATTCCGGCGGATCGGCGCGGGCTATGGCTTGCGGCCAACGGAGCCACCGAGCACTACGCTCGCCATCAGGCTAAGCGCATTGAGGCACAATACGATAAGATACGAGAGCGATGTCAGAAGATTAATCCAACCTTTTTGTTTGGCCACGCCCCGCTTTTGGGCCATTTGCCGGGACTGGAAAGGGGACTGGGGACCTCGTCGGTGCCCTGCTTGGTCTTTTCGGAGCGTGAGTATAGCAATGGGCCCTCCAGCCAATCATTTGCCAACGTTCAGCGGATCCGCCAGCAGGGCATTCCGGCTCTGTATATCCCCGGCGCCTTTCTCGTGCAGCAATCTCCTGAGAAGGTCGAGACCAGTGCGCTGATATCTTCCTTGTATTGCGATGGCTGGTGGTTGTACTATGCCACCGCACTACTCACCCACCCGGCTGCTGATGATCCGGAAGCATTTGACCGCAGCTACGGACGCGTTAGAGGCACCTCGGCGCGCGATTACCTGGATCGCATCACCGCGGTGCATCAACGCTTGGACCGGTTGCTCAAGGAACCACGCGAGAATTGGCCCCGGCCAGCACAATTACCCTCGCCACCTGTTGCGGAGATCCATCATCGTGCTGGTGCAATCGCTATAGACGGTGAGCTTGATGACCCCGCCTGGCAGCATGCGACCCAATTGGAACTCACCGTCTCCCGGTGGGGTGATCCAACAGGCCCACCAACGACGGTGTGGACCTGCTGGGACGAACAGGCTTTCTATGTAGCTGCTCGCTGCCAGTTACCCAAGGACACGGCACTTTATGTTCCGCAGCGAGGACGAGATAATGGAAGCATGTGGCAATTTGACGGGATTGAGCTGTTCCTGGATCCCGGGAAATCCACAACGCGATATGCTCACTTTGTGATTTCGGCATTGGGCGATGTCTACGATGCTCTGGTCAGCCCGGAGGTTGGCGGAAGCAGTGGCAACCCCATCTGGAACATCAATGTTGAGGCCGCCGCAACCCATACCGACGCTGAGTATCGCGTGGAGACAAAAATACCATTCGCTGGTTGGGCGGATACCCCGAAATCCGGTGATGTGTGGGGCGCGAATTTCTGTCGATTCCGCCCAAGTGAGCAGACCTGGAGTCCCACCTATGCGGGCTTTCATACACCCACGAGATTCGGGACTTTGACCTTTCGCTGAAGATGGAATGGATACGTGTGCACTGCCAGGTCAAGGGCAATGCTGGATTGAGTGCACGGCAGGCCGAGTGTGGTGTTGCGAAGTGGTTTTCATTCGTCTTCCTACGCGCATAGCGAGCTGGCACGGCAGATTCGTATGGGGCTGTCCGAAAGGAGAGGAATGTACGTGCTTGACACATCCCTAACTGAGGACCTGAAGAATTATATCGTCCAGATAAGCCACGGACATGCCCTGGTGGGAGTGGCATCAGTTGATCGGTTTGTAGGCGCTCCACAAGGGCATCATCCTTGCGATTTTGTCCCCGATGCCCGCTCCGTAGTAGTAATAGCTCTGCCCATTGTGTCAGGCCTGATGAACTGGCCTGCGTACATGGCAGAATCAGAGCTTATTAAGGAAGTAGACAGTTATGTAGATGACGAGGGAGTCAAGCAGACGTGGAGCCCCCGGACTAACATTCGCAAGCATGTTGAGCGCCGCTGTTGCTACGAGGTGATCAACAATGAACTGCAGGCGCTTAGCATGTACGGAGCAATATTCCTGGAGAAAGCCGGTTACGTCTCTACCTATCTGCCCAATACCTATGGGTCGACATTCTCATGGCCGGGCAACTGGGATCCAGATTTTCCCCTGCCCCCTGGAGGCTTCGCCCCCTTCTCGCACCGGCATGCTGCCGTCGCCGCAGGCTTGGCCCAGTTTGGCCGGAGTAACTTGGCGCTGACGCCGCAGTACGGTCCCCGGCAGCGATTTGTGTCGATAATCACCCAGGCACCATTAGAGGCGGACCCTCTTATCAGGGAACCGCTCTGCCAGGACTGTGGGCTTTGTGTAAAGGGTTGCCCAACGAATGCGCTCAGCGACCCCTATGAACTGGAAATTGCGGGGCTTAAGATGACGTTAGCGAGACTCGATATAGACGCCTGCCGTGGCCTCTACAATGCCGACATCTGCTCCTACTGTACCCGCGAGTGTGTGACTGCGTGCCCAGTGGGCAATATGCAATCCCCACCGAAGGACAACAAACGCTGACTGACTTCTATTAATCGCAATCACCGGACACTACCGTTCAGGGATATATCCGTTCTCAAAAGGATAATCAAGTATGGAAACAATGACTTCAATTGACAGACTTATGGCAGCTATACGCGGGGAGCCGGTAGACCGCGTGCCCAATATGCCCCTTCCCAAACAGTTCTGCACCCGACAATTAGGCTGGGATTATGCCGACTATAATCGCGACTATCGCGTACTGGTTGAAGCGCAGCTACGAATATACGAGCGTTGGCCGATAGACTGTTTGAATGTGATTGGCTTTGCGTATCGCGAAGCCAGTGACTGTGGCCTGCCGTTGCTGTGGCTCGAGGACACCGTCCCGGTGCCCCAGGGTGTTTTGGTCGAGCAACGTTCAGACATTCATCGGATCACTTGGCCCGACCCCTGGGAAGGTCCGCTTATGAGCGACAGGTTACGGGCAATACAGTCGTTCAAGGAGCGTCTTCCCCAGGTGGGAGTATTGGGCTGGGTGGAAGGTTGCTTTGCCCAGGCTCTGACTTTCCGAGGTATGCAGCAGGCCATGATGGATTTGATAACAGCCCCTGACCTTTTGCAGGAGCTAATGGACTTTATTCTCCCTAATGAGATAGCCTTTGCGCAGGCGCAGGTGGACGCTGGCGCTGACTTTGTTGGGGTCGGAGAATCTGCTGCCTCATTGATCCGCCCTGAACATTTTATCGAGTTGGTATTACCTCGCGAACGTGAACTAATCGCTGCCATCCGAGATATGGGTGTACCCGCCAAATTGCACATTTGCGGAGACATTACCCAGTTGCTGGAGGCTCTAAGCAGCGTGGACGTTGAAATGATTGATATAGACTGGCAGGTTGACCTTCGCGAGGCTCGGCGCATCTTAGGCCCAAATGTCTGTTTATGCGGCAACTTTGACCCGGTGGCAATACTGCTTCGTTCCACACCGGAAAAGGTCAGAGAAGAATGTCGCCGATCCATCCGTGAGGCCGGTACGCCCTTCATACTGGCGCCCGGGTGCGAGGTGCCGCCGGATACCCCGGCCGAGAACTATGCTGCTTTTTGTGAGCCCTATGAGCCTTACAGTCCACCTGCCCAGTAACTATGCCGCACCGGGTATTCGGCAGGTGGCGTGTTGGCTATCTTCACCAGGCGCCAATGCCCGTCAGCGGCTAACCCGGTCATAAACTGCCAGGTGTAGCCCAGGGGGTCCTCACTGCAGAAGTGCTTGTGTCCCACGAAGATACCCAGCAGGTTTGGGCAGCTTTCCACCGCCGCACGCACGCGCTGGCTGCGCTCGTCGTCGCCGACGCATCCACCATGCAGGTCTACCCATTGTTGGGGCCGGTATTCAGGGGTTACCGGGTTAAACGGCACATGCTGGAAGATGATAATCGGCCCCTCATAGGCCAGTTGCTGGATTAGCCAGTCCGCCTGCGCCTCGTCATAGGAACTGCTGATCTTACCCTCCCACGTTGGGGTCTGAGACCTATGGATGGTGTCCAGACTCAGGAATCGTACGCCCTCACAGTCAAAGGAGTAATACAGCCCTGGCATACCCCACTCTTCAGTCATCAGCTTCTCAGCTCTGCGCATGCGTAGTTCAATGTCGTATTGCTGGGCGGGGAGCCGGTTTGGGGAGCTGGAGCCGTCCCCGCTGGGCCATTCCGTATCCCAGTCGTGGTTTCCCATCTGAAAGTAGGCGGGCAGCTCGCGCTCGGCACACAGTGCCACCGGCATGCGGGCGCTTTCTGGGTGATAGCAGTCCAGAATATCTCCAGTGAAGGATACAAAATCAACGCCGCAGGCCTTGATGTCGTCCAACATACTGGCGAGTTGCTGTTCTATCTCGGCGTAGGGCGTGTTTAGGGCTTTAAGCCCCCCGTTGCAGCTCGTCGCCCGGTATTCCCGGTTGATGTCATTGCGATCGGCTGGAGGGGGATATAGGTGCGTGTCAGTCACTTGGGCAAACGTGACCGGCGTCGTCACCCGGTGGTCCCAAAAGTGAACCGAGCCATCGGGATAGATGTGAGGTCTCGGTGGCATACTTGCCTCCTGTTGGTTATTACATCGCCTCTATTGCGCGACAGGACGTCTGTCCAGAAGAAAGCGCGCACAGTCTCTCTGTACGTGATCCCTTTCCATCCGCGCAACGTTATGGCAAAAGCCCTGCGAATTGCGGGTTTCGCCGCAGCTGGTAGTCCTTAATGAATCAACTTCTGCTGAGTCAGCTCAGGGCGGCATCTTGCGGAGCGGCTCGGCGCCATCAGCAGTTATGTGAATGAACTGCGCGCGCATATCGCTTAGATAGGTATCCATGTAGACGTAGAGGACCACATCTGGCGCCACCTCGTACATTTTCCCCATGGCCCAAGCGCCGCCGCTGTCAATGCAGTAGGCCTTCCAGGTCATGCCACTATCATGGCTGACGTACAGCCCCGGCATCCCCGGAAAGCGGCCCGCCACAAGCAGCACTCCCGAGGAGGTAGCAAAGCGGCCCGCCACAAGCAGCACTCCCGAGGAGGTAGCCAACGCGGTAGCGGCATAACAGGGAAACGGGCCGGAAGTGGCCGGTCCCCAGCTCTTGCCATTATCGTCCGACCAAACCTCCCACATCCAGGGCGAGTATATGGGTCGCGCCAGACATAGCACTCTGCCCTCTTTGGTTTGCACCGTGGAGATACACTCGCACGGCCCATTCAGTGGCACTGGAGCCGACCAGGTCCGGCCTCCGTCCGTGGAGCGAATAGAATACGCGGCTGCCATGTGCGTGCCCCACTCCCAGATGTTGTGCTTTTGCGCCAGTCTCTGCGCGTCGGGGGTGGTCGCTATCTGGAACATTAGCAGTGTGCCGTCGTTGAGTTCCACGCAGCTCTGGGGCCAGGGATCGCTCAGCTTCATGTCTGGCTCATTCTCTGGCGGGACAAAAGTGGTCCGCTTTACGGCTCTGATCTGCGTCCAGGGCGGCCAGGTCTTGCCATTGTCCTTCGACTCGGCTATCACCGTATCGCCGCTGCCGGTATTGCGCAACGTAATTAGCCGACCGTCATGCAGCCTGTGAATCCAGCCGCCAATCCAGCTCTCGGTCCCTATGGGTGTCCATGTCCGGCCGTTATCAGTCGAGCGAACCAATCCTCCCGGGGAAAGCGCCATCAGCAAGTCGCCGTTCGGTGCCCGGGTGATGCCGGTACAACTCTGCTGCCTCTCGCTTACTGGATAGGGCAGAAACCAGTTCTTCACTGGCTGGAGGGTGGCGTCCCAGGGCTTGGGGGGTACCGACTCCCCGCGGATGCGCAAGTCCCGGAAAGTGGCGCATTCGCGGTGGTAGGGCCAGGTTGCCAGGCCCACAAGACCGGGCTGTGTATAGGTACTATCTCGCACCACCGCCATAGGGCGCCCGTCTACCGACAGGTGGAATTCGTTGCCCTTGACTACCAGTCGGACGCGATGCCAGATTCCTGCCTCAGTGGCTACTCCGTGAAGCATCTCCATCTTGAGCACCTCCGCCCAGCCGCTGTCGTCCACCTTGGAGATGATCGCCCAGAAATGCTCAGCGCGGGCTACCTGACCGATTCTCGGGAAGTGCGCCAGATAGTAGTGGCGGCTGTCCTGAGCGCGGAAGATCAGGCCGACTCCCTTGCCCTCTTTATCGTCGCGAAACTCGAACTCCGCTTCAAAGTCGGCATAGGCCTGGCCGGTATGAAAGGCCATCAGCACATCTTCATTAGTGCAGCGCTGACCTTCATAGGCATTGGCCACCGGATTCCAATCGGTGACGCCTATGTTCCACGGTGGGATCGGGGGTGCGATCACTCCTCCCTCCTCATCCCGCCACGTCCCCCCGATGAACGACCAGTTTACCCCGTCACCAATCCGCAGTGGCCGCCAGGGGCCGGGAGCATCCCCAGTTCCACCTGCACTGATACTACCCAACCACAGCCCTACGATCCCCAGAACAACCATTAGGCTCAAACTCGGTCCGCCACTTGTCATAGCATGCCTCCTACTGCTAGATGTGGGCAGACGCATCCGCGTTCTTGCTAAGAGAGAACGAACCGTTAGGGACCAGGCAGCATATCGCGGGCAGGTTCTACACCGTCGGGAGTTACCCGGATGAACTGGGCACGGGCGTCAGGGTTGGGTGCATACTCGCCCATGTAGACCCACAACACCACGTCCGGCTCTACCTCATACATCACACCGCCCGCCCAGATAACCGTATCAATGCGGTAGTGTTTCCAGCTCATACCACTATCGTGGCTAACATGTAGCCCGAGTGCGGGCATGCGACCACCCATCAGCAGAGCTCCGGAGGCAGTGGCATGCGGCAGTACCGCATTATTGTAAGCCGGGAATGGTCCGGATGTGGCGGGTCCCCAACTCTCACCGTTGTTCTCCGACCATACCTCCCAGAGCCACGGTGAGTAGATAGGCCGCACCAGGCTCAACACCTTGCCCTCCTTGGTCTGAATGTTGGAGCTGCATTCGACCAGATCATATTTCTGGCCGATAGCGGGCGGTCCATTCAGTGGCACCGGCGCTGACCAGGTGTGGCCACCGTCGGTAGAGCGAATAGACCAGGCCGCATACCCGGACCACATGCCCCACTCCCAGATGTTAAAACCGCTTTCGCCCCCATGACCGGGAATGCTGGACACCTGGAACCCCAGCAGGGTGCCATCGTTAAGCTCCATCAGTCCCTGCACCCCACCGAGTCTCGCATCGGGCGCATTTTCCGGAGGGACAAACGGCGCTCGCTCTGTTTTCTCTGGCGCTGACCAGGTCTTACCGTTGTCCGTTGACTCAGCCAGCAGCAGTTCTCCGTCACTGTTGAACAGCGTAATCAGGCGGCCGTCGCGCATGGTATGAATCCAGCCGCCGGGCCATCCCTCTGCCTCCACGGGTGTCCATGTTCGGCCGTTGTCCAGGGAGCGAAGTAGTCCTACCGGATTAAGTGCCAACAGCAGATCACCGTTGGGCGCACGTGTGATGCCCGAAGGGCTTTGCTGAGCGTCGCCTTGCGGGTAGGGGTTAAACCAGTTCTGGGGAGGTTGTAGCGCATCATTCCAGGGCCGCGGCGCTATCTCCTGGCCCCGAACTCTTACGTTTCGGAAGCTACTACCTGGACCTGCGTAGCCCCAGCCCTCCAACCCCACATATCCGGACTTGTAAGTGTCGTCTTGGACCACCGGGAACGGGCGTCCGTCTACCCACAAACGGATTTCATTACCCTCCACTACCACACGTGCCTTGTGCCATATGTCCTGTTCGCTGGCGACGCCATGTAGCATATCCATCTTCAATATCTCTACCCAGCCGCTGTCATCCACCTTGGAGATCGCCGCCCAGAAATGCTCGGCGCGATTACACTGACCGCAGCAGGGGAAATGCACCAAGTAGTAGTGGGTAGGATCCTGGGCTCGTACCACGAGTCCGGCCCCACAGTGATTGATGTCCCAGCGGAACTCAAGCTCCGCCTCCACATCTGAGTACATTCGCCCTACATAGAAGGCCAGGCGATCCGCCGCCGGCACCGCCGGAGGAGTAATTATCCCCTCATCGTTCTCGGCCCAGGCCCCGTTCACGTAGGACCAGTGCTGCGGGCCACGGAAACTTAACGGCAGCCAATCGCCCGACAGTCCCTGGCTGGCCGCTATGCTGCTTGCAGCCGCCAACCCTATCAATACCATTACTATAGTACCACTCAGCTTCAAAGTCACATCGCCGTACATCATGATCACTCCTATCCTTGGAATGAGCTGGAACGAAGTACAGGACGAGTTAACTCGTAATAGTGCTGAGACACTTTTGTTCTGCCAACGGGCACCGCACTTTCGCCCTAACCTTACCAACGATCTTTCAGACAGGGCTTTGGCAAGCAAGCGCCTATCGTACTTCAGTATTGATCTCTACTCCGGACAGCCTATCTCGGAAATCCTCATAGGAAATGTCGTTGCCGATGAGGTAATAATACGCATTCCTGCCGGTCCGATCGGCCGTGAATACCGGCACGTGCAGGTCGCCTGGCGGCATTGCGGCATTAGCTTGCGCTGACCAGAATTTGTCGTTCATAACCCACACTTCAAGGTTAAGGCCCTCTATGGGCACGTGGGCATAGAGCTGCGGATCCTTCAACTGAACAGCCGCGCGGTAAAACAGCCCAATCGGCCGGCCGTCCTCACCCTCCCACAATAGCAGGCGCACAGCGTTTGGGAACATTATGCGGTCCTTGAATTTAGCATTGACCAGATACGCCGCACCGCTGACTGAGAGGCTCGGATCGTTCTCAATGGGATGAGCCAATCCCATATAGTGCGGCAGCATACACTTCCAGGTCATAGCGCACTGCTCCAGCCCCTCTCCGAAGGCCATACCTCTCACCCTTTGCGGATCGTAGACGAGCCCGTTGTTACGGAATTTCTCTTCAATGTCAAGAGCCAGGACGCGATTATAGTATATGACCTTTAATGCCCCAATGCTCCAGTCGTAGCCAATCGTCTTGCATGCTTCTCTTATTTCTGCTTCCATTTCCTCGGCGAGCCCCTCGGGCGTCTCCCAGGTCCCCTTGTCGGTGAGGGTATCATGGACCCATTCTTCCCGCCCCGGTAGGTCTTTGTCCTCCAGAAAAGCACAAATCGGGTCCGGGACATCATTGAGAAAATCGGGGTTCGCACAGTAACGCGTACAGGAGATGATGCAGCGCCGCCCCAGCGTCTTCTGAGCATGTGCGATCAGCTCGGTCATCGGCTTGGAGCTACCAATGGGATAGATAATCAGCGCCTCATCCGGCTTCATCTTAGATACGAATTCCATATGCAACTTATGTACTCTCTGCTCCCAGCTCAGAATTGCATTCCATAGGTCTGGATCGTGCCCCTCCGGCACGCCGGAGTACATACTCCAGCAGTACGGATGAATACACCAATATATTCTGTTGATGTGGATCGGTTCCTGATTAGCTTTCTCCCCGGTGCTTGCCCCCGCAGCACTGCTTATACATACAGCTACTGCCAAGATGCTCGCCAACTTCCAAACGATAGTTGCGTCCATTAAACTCACCTCTTATCATTCACGTCAGGCAACGCACCTCGGTGCCTGACTATGTTGCAGCCCGTGGGAAAAGCTGATCGTTCCCGGATTTCTAACTATGTGGTTCTGAGTATATCGGTGAAGCGGGAGACCGTCAACCCCTTGGTTGGCGCCATACCACCTTCTAATGATCTTCCATAGCTTAGCTCGGCGAACGGTTCCTTCTTTTCGCTAATATGTCGGCGAAACAAAACAAGGAACTTCGCACGACCTCACTGAATACTCCAACGATTTCAGGACAGTTAGGT
>JALGTJ010000097.1 GCA_029821415.1 Candidatus Zipacnadia bacterium | reverse complement strand
AGTCAACGGTAGTCCCATCACCCGAGCTAATCTGAACAAGGCTGTGCAACAGAAGTGGGGCAGGAAGATTCTTGAGGATCTGATTGAGCAGGAGCTGATATTCCAAGCGGCCCGCACCAGAGGGCTGACTATTTCTGAAGAGGAATTTAATGCCCGCCTGAACGCTGTGAAGTCTGAGTATGGGTCACTGGCAGATTTCAATGCGATGATGGCAAAGCGAGGCATTAAGGGGCCGGCTTTCCGCCGCGAGCTGCGTGCCCAGATGTTGCTGGAAAAACTTGTTGAGCAGATTGGCAAGGTAACTCAACAAGAGGCCCGTGCTTACTACGATGCTCACCTCAGCGTCTATCAGGCACCAGAACGCCGACACGTCCACGCCATCATCACCGAAGATGCTGAGCAGGCATACCAGGCTCGGCAGCAGGTGGCTGGCGGTGCTGATTTTGATACAGTCGCCGCAGAGATCGGCACGGAGCTGGCCGGCGACTGGGAGTGGCTGGCGAAAGAGGACCTGCGCAACCCGCTAATTCGGGAGACTGCCTTCACCCTCAGGCCTGGCGATGTCAGTAACCCGATCTTCGTTGATGGCCAGTACTATGTGCTGTGGGTGGAGGAAGTCCGGGCGGCCGTCGATCGCAGTTTTGAAGAGGTAGCTGACGAGATTGCAACTCAGATCCGCACGGAGCGAGGGATTACCCCAGAAAGTGTTCTGGCAGGGCTGTGGCGCGAGGCCAAGCTCACTGTTCCCTGGCGGGCCTATTACTATCTGGAAGAAGAATACGAGCAGCTTGACCAGATTAGGGTAATGGTAAATGGCAAGCTGGTGGAGATGTCCATCGCCCCGATGATTCTCGGCAACGGCCATATGCTGGTTATGGCCAAGCCGCTGCTGGATGCGATGGGGGCAGAAATTACGTGGGATGCTGACCAGCAAACAATGACGGCGGTTACCCGCACCGGGACTATTCAGGTCACTGTTGGTTCTGTTGAGGCCAGATCGGGTAACCGGATTATTCTGATGAAAGAGCCGCCTCAGATTCGGGAAGGCAATTTGCTGATCTCACCCCGGCCGGTCGTTACGGCGCTGGGAGCTACGGTCAAATGGGATCCCGTCAGCTATACCCTCAAGGTGGCGACCGAAGGCGCAGAGCAACAGCCCGGCGAGGAGAGGAGTAGCACCACTTAGGCGATTGCCACCTTGATCGCTGATAGGTCGGATTTACCTACCCCAGCTTCTGCTGCCAAGCCGATATAGGGGACGTCCTGAGGTTTATAGCCCAGAAGCTGGACAGCATACGCGTCAATGGCGACCATATCTGCGCTGACCAGCACTGTATTGCGCTCTTCCACCTTGCCAGGCCCCTGGGGCCCGCCGGTAACCAGTATGCGAGTGGCATCCACGATGTTCAGCGTCGGCCGCAGCGAGGCGGCCAGGCCGGCGATGTTCTGATGCAGATTCAGTCCTCGGGCGCTTCCTGCTCCTGCCTGATGATAGGCTCCTCGATCCCAAACTGCGCCCATCTGGTTCTTAAGGGCAATGGTTGCTACTGCGCCGCTGTGTGATTTGACGATTGGCAAGTTGATATACACATCACATTCCAGAATATCGGTAGCCACCTGGTCGGTGTGGATATTGCGCCCCGCGGGTAGCGAGACTTGCTGGTACATATTCTCGTGGCTCAGGCTAATAAGCGGTACAGACAATTCCTGGCAGACTTGCTTGGCCCCGGAGATGTCGAAGGCTACGCTGGCGGTGTCACAACTGTGCTCAACCACGACGATACGTTTTGGATTAGCCTGCTGGCAAATCCTAATGACTGCTGCCAGCACTTCGGGGCTGGTGGTGGCTGCTTGCGCCGGCTGGCGTGCCCAGGCCAGATTGGGCTTTATGACCACTACATCGCCACTGTGGACCCAACTGCTAATGCCACCATATCTGTCGAGGGCAGCCCGTACCAGCTCTTCGGGCGCCATATCCTTGGCAACAGCAATGTCAACATCCTCAGGTCCTGCCAGCCAGCGGTTATTGCCGATCTTCAGGTCAGTATCCGACAGCGGCCGAGCTTCCGGTTGGACCTGTTCACCAGTGGTGGTGGGTACCTGACGAGATATCACTCCGGCTGGCTTATTACGGCTACAGCCTGTCAATGCCGCCAGTCCAACCAGACCGATGCCTAATTGACCACATTTGTTGATGAACTCGCGCCTTCTCATCCGGCTCCTTTGCTGTGACACAGTATGAAACAGCCTTGGTAGTTGGGACGATTCTGCGTAGTTATGGTTCAGGTTTGCCGCTGGCTTGCCGGCGATAAGTAGTACATAAGAGGCCGCAACAGTGCGACAAGCGGAGCAGCCACTAATCCGCTTATCACAGCCCGGCTCACCGTCCCGGTCAGCCATGGCCCCAGACTAGCCGGGGGCAGGAATAACAATTCCACTGCATTTATTACTGGAACGGCTGCTACCGTGACGAGCATTACTACCGGTATGTAATTGGGGAAGATTCTTCCTCCTAGCAGCCCCAGGACTGCACCTGCCCCCATATAGCCAACGAATAAGCCTCCTAATGGTATACTTCCCAAAGAACCGATGGCCAGAGCGGTGACCAATCCCGTCCAGCAGCCCTCGACGGGACCACGGGTCAGTCCGACAATTACAAGCAGTATCGCAGCCAGATCCGGGGGCTGCTGGAACAAGCGCAGCCATGTTGGCCAGGCGAATTGCCCGGCTCCCAGTATCATCGCCAGCACAAATTCAGTCAAGTAAAGCCAAAACAAACCGTTGCCTCCTCCAGTAGGTGACTAAGGCTGCGGAATCACCCACACGTACTCCAGGCGCTGAAAATCTACGAAAGGTCTTATGGTCGCGACCACCGTCTGCGTCTGTTCAGGGGGAACATCTACGGCTTCAACCACTCCGACGGGTATCGCCGCCGGGTAGATGCCGTCTTGGCCTGAGGTGATGATGACGTCGCCAATGCGAATGTCGGCGTTGTGGCGCAAATACTGCATTGAGAGCCGGTCGGGCCAGCCCTCGTGCCATTGCTCAGCCGGTTTTATCACACCCTCTACGCGGCTGCGTTGGACTCGTGCGCCCAAACCGTGTTGAGGATCTATGACTAGCAGTACGGTGGCGAGTTTGCCTTTTACTTCAATCACGCGGCCGACTAAGCCCGCCGCATCACGAACGATATCGCCTTTGTGAATTTCACGGTTTGGCGGTACGCGGATGTAGATGCGGCAGCGCTGCTCCCCACTGGCGCTGGTGCGGCCCACGACCCGAGCGGGAATATCCTTAACCTGCTGGTCAAGCTCGAATCCCAGCTTCTCACGGAAGGCCTTGTTTTCTCGGAAATACTCGGTCAGTAAGATCTTTTCCCTGAGTAGTTCGTCGCGTTCTTGGCGCAAGCGACGATTCTCCGCGGCCAGGGAGCCCCCGAGAAACACCGATCTCCCCGTGTCACGGACGACTTCATTGATACTGGTGGCGATACTCATTATGGGCCCGCCCAGCATCTGACAGATGTACTCCGGTAGACTTATGCGATCGCGTGCCCAGGCAGCGTGCTGCCACACTGTGAAGACTAGGGCCACAGCGGCCATTAACAGCAAGGGTTTGAGATTTTGGCGAGCAGTCGTATCTATGCGCATATCTGTCGGGTAGCTTTTGATCAATGTTAACTATTCAAACGGGAACTCTCCGAGCTGCTCCAGATAGCGGGCAGTACCCAGGACAACACATTCCATGGGGTTCTCGGCTACATAGACAGGTATGTCTGTTTCGGCACTGATGAGTTGATCCAGGCCGCGAAGCAGCGCCCCACCACCGGCGAGAACGATGCCTCGGTTCATAATGTCTGCGGCCAACTCCGGAGGAGTCACGTCCAATGACTCCTTTACCATTTCAAGTAGGGCTGCGATGGGTTCGGCACAAGCCTCGCGGATTTCGGTGGAGCTGACCACTACCTTGCGCGGCAAGCCGGTTATCACATCCTTGCCCCGCACCTGCATGGTCATCTCTTGCGGCAGGGGAAAAGCTGAGCCGATGTTTATCTTTATCTGCTCAGCGGTAGTCTCCCCGACGTATAGATTGACCTCTTGGCGCAGATAGGTGGCAATGGCTTCGTCCATTGCCTCGCCAGCACTTCTCAGCGATCGCTGTACGCAGATTCCACCCAGGGAGATCACAGCTATCTCGCTGGTGCCGCCTCCAATATCCACGATCATGTTGCCTACGGGCTCGGAGACGGGCATCCCCGCACCAATGGCGGCGGCCATCGGTTCATCCATTATCCGAGTCTGCCATGCGCCAGCTTGCCGGGCAGCATCTTCCACAGCTCGTCGCTCTACCTCGGTCACACCGGACGGAACACCAATGACGACAGAAGGGTGAACGAATAGCTGACGGTTGTTCACCTTATGAATGAAATGGCGAATCATCGCCTCAGTCACGTCAAAGTCAGCAATGACCCCGTTACGCAAGGGGCGAATCGCCGAGATGCGCGCTGGCGTGCGGCCGACCATTCTCTTGGCATCGTTGCCTACAGCTAAGACCCGGCCGGTGTAGTCATCGACAGCCACCATTGATGGCTCATTGAGGACGATACCGCGCCCGTGGACATAGACCAGAGTGTTGGCAGTACCCAGGTCAATACCCATGCTACCCGACAAGCGCACCAGTCCGCCCAATGTCTTGCGCAATGCCCATTGGAATATGCTTTTTCGCACGCCGGCCTCCTGTCAATGTGGCTGCCCATCGGGCCTGCCAATGCACCGACCATAGCAGCACCCTAATGGGGTAATGCCTGCTGGCATCTAATTCGTCGTGGCCTGCTCGCTCCCGCAACCCAGCATGTGCAGAGCACGGAGCACCCGTTTGATCGGCAAGCCAACTACATTATAATAAGAACCCCGCATCCACTCAACCAGACTGTGCAGACTGTGCGTTCGCAAAATGAAGCGGAGTTCAGAACTAAACGGCATAGTCGGGCTTCCGGGGAGACCGCCTTGCTGGGCGATTTCCGCTGGCTTCTGAGG
>JALGTJ010000096.1 GCA_029821415.1 Candidatus Zipacnadia bacterium | reverse complement strand
GCGCTTTTCTGAGTTGCCCGATGTGCTGACAGAAGCAGGGGTGCAGCAGGTCAACGGCGTTCTCATTGACACCGGAATATCAATGGACCAAATGCTGGACATGAAGCGTGGCTTTAGTTTGGACAGTCACGATTCATTGGATATGCGTATGGACTGTCGCCAGAAACTGACCGCCTATGACGTGGTCAACCGTTACTCTCAGGAGCAGTTGTATGGAGTTCTTAGGCTTACCGGGAGGCAGCGGGAGGCAAGGAAGGTGGCATCCCGGATCGTGTCGTTCAGGGAGGGGAGCGGCCCGATTCGGACTACTGCTCAGCTCGCAGAACTGATCGCAGCAACTATCGCTGGGGGGGGTTGGGGAAAGCAACGCAACCCAGCCGCTCGTTACTTGATGGCGATACGAGTCGAAGTAAATGATGAAATAGATGAGCTGCGCCGGGGATTGCAGGTTGCGGTCGAAGCTCTTCAAGCAGCTCGGGGACGCCTGGTCGTTCTGACTTGGGCGGGTCACGAACACGGGTTGGTTCGGCGAGAGCTTCGCCGCATGCAACGCCCTTGTACTTGTCCTCCCGCCCTCCCCTGTCGTTGCGGTAAGCTGCCGCTTGTTAAGTTGATTGTCCAGAAGCCGTTAAGTCCGGATGAAGCAGAGATAAGGCGCAATCCAGCCGCCCACTCCTGCCGGCTGCATGCCGCACAAGCCCTCGGTGTTATCAAGCAATCGAGCTAACAGCAGGCAACACAAAGCAGCAGGCAGATGAGCTATTACCTACAGAGCATGAAGGTGAGTGCCACTAACAGCAACTTTGGCACAAACAAAGCAATAGCGATCGCAGCACAAATCACAGCCCAATAGCAACCTGCATTGTACACGATTTCGTGCAGGAAATCAAGCAACCTCGGGACCAGCATCGGTATCTTAGATGTAGCACTATTTGAAGCCCGGCACTCACCTTCCAATGATATGAAGTGCGGTTGTGGCCTGCGGGCTGGACTTGTTGTCAGAGGAGGTTCTATTAGTGGCTGTTAATTGGTCTGATCATCACGTGTATTGGCTTGGCCAGTATTCTCTTTTTGATTTCCTGCGCTCGTGTGTCGGAGCTTGAATTAGAGGTAGGCAACCTGCGCCGACAGATTGACCAGGAAACGAGCAAGCAGTGCCAACTCTCGCAGCAGATAGCGCGATTACGCAGTCACCGGCGCCTGCGCGAGTTTGCGCAACGGGCTGGCATGGTCTTCCAACCCGCGGATACCGATTTGGTGCAACTGCCAGCTTTGCCTGAGCAGCGAGGTACCGTATCGGCCCTTACTCCTCATCCTGAGATTATGGCCAAGCGGCCTACGGGGGCCAGCTCGCACCAGTCTGCTGATGAGCGCGCTATGGTCGCCGGGGCGTTTTGAAGGGGGCCGGGAGTCGATCCAACAATTGGTGCACTGTCGGACCCGGTTTTTCTGCGAACCATATCCTCACCACGTATTGTCAAGGGGCATTGACAGTGAATAATAGTCGTCCTGCGCGCACCTTGGCCAATCAGCCGCCACCCCACAATCATAGCTCCCCGGATCACCAGGCGCTTCGTACCCTACTGGTGGTTATTGTCCTGATTGCAATCGGTCTGGCCGCTCGTGTCGTTTATCTCCAGGTCTTTCGCCGTGATTACTTCCTTCGCCTGGCCAGAATCTTGAGTCCTGCGAATCAGCCACTCGCTGGTCAGCCGGGCGCTATCCGTGACTATCGAGGCCGAGCTGTGGCTAATAGCGTCATTACTGCTTCCATAAAGGCAGATCCCAAGCTGATACGACAAAACCACGACATGGCGGCTGTGAGTCGATATCTCAGCAAGGAATTAGAGGTGCCAATCGAGCAAGTAGAGGCGAAGTTGAGCAGTAAGCAGAGCTTTGTCTACCTTAAGCGACGGGTCCCGTTGGCCCTCTCCGAGCGGATTATGGCCAAGCAGTTGACGGGTATTTCGCGGGATCTGGAGTATAAGAGGGTCTACCCTGAGGGAGTTGTGGCGTGTCACCTGCTAGGCTACTACAGTAGTGATTATCGTCCCTTGGGTGGATTGGAATACCAGTATCGATTTGTGATTGAGGGGCAGGCGGGCACTCCGCGGCGCAACCAGGATGCCTGGGGACGCACCATTGTGGGGCTGGAGAACCAGCCAGCGTTGTCGCCAGTACCTGGCAAGGATCTGGTCTTGACTGTGGATTGGGATCTGCAAAAGGTGGTGGAGGACGCACTGGAGCAGTGTTGGAATTATCAGCAACCCGATCAAGCCACTGTTCTGGTTATGGAGCCTGATTCGGGTGCAATCTTAGCGATGGCTGCTCGCCCCAACTATGATCCCAATGCAATCGCCTCAGCGGCAGGCGGCATCACCCACGTAAATATCCCCGAACGCCATCTGATTAACTTGACCGTCAGTCGGGAGTACGAGCCTGGCAGTACCTTCAAGGTACTGCTGGCAGCCGCAGCGTTAGAGACCGGGGCGGTTACTCTGAATGATACCTTTGTCTGTCCAGGTACGATGCAATTGGGCGGTAAGCCCCTTAAATGCTGGGGGCGGTGGGCTAAAATAGGGCATGGTCGCCTCAATTTGGCCGACACCCTTGCCAGGTCGTGCAACATCAACGCGGCGCAGATCGCGGTGAAGATCGGTGCGAAACGCTATTGGCAATTCCTGCATCGCTGCGGTATCGGTCAGCTTACGCACGTTGGGCTGCCCGGCGAGGCAGATGGCCGGCTCCAGGCTTCCGACGACATGTATAAACGGGATGTGGCTAATATTGGCTTCGGTCAAAATGTCGCCGTCACTGATGTTCAATTACTATCAGCCATCTGTGCTGTGGTCAATGGCGGCCGCTTGATGCGGCCCTATGTAGTTGATCGGGTGCTAAATCCTGACGGGACAATCTATCGCCAGATTGAGCCAACGCTTGTTCGTCGCGTATGCTCGGAGGAAACTTCCCGAATTGTTCGACGGATACTGCGTGGCGTCGTTGAGAAGCCCTACGGCACCGGTCAGCGCGCCCGTATTCCCGGCGTCGCAGTAGGCGGCAAAACCGGAACTGCCCAGATCTGGGACCCCCAGACGAAGCAATACCGTAAGAATGAGCATATGCTTAGCTTCGTACTCGTGGCGCCAGTGGACAGCCAACCGCAATTTGCTATACTAGTAACCGTGCGCAATGCAAAAAAGGGTCAATATGCCTCCCAGGTGGCAGTACCAGTGGCTCGTCAGGTGGCTGTCTATATGCTACGGGAGCGCGGTCTGATACCGCCCGAGGCTCTGCCCCGGCTGAACAGTCCCTAACAACAATGGGCAAGAGACAGGTAGGCGCTTGTGGAGAGCCTGAAGAGCATAGATAATCTCACAGAGCGTTGGGCACAGACCCGGCGGCTGGCAGGCGACGAGCTGATCACCGGCGTGACTACGGACTCGCGCCAGGTTGAGCCAGGAAATCTGTTTGTGGCAGTAGCAGGATGTGCCGCTGACGGTCACGACTTCATTGCTGAGGCCGTCCGGCGCGGGGCGCGGGCAGTGGTCTTTGAGAAAGAAAGTTACGCCGAGGTTATCCCCGACGGGGTCAGTGCCGTGCGCGTGACTGACTCGCGCCGCGCCGCCGCTGAGATTGCAGCCCAATTCTGGGATCACCCCTCCGACGACCTGGTGCTGGTTGGCATAACGGGAACCAATGGGAAGACCACCACTGCCTTTCTGGTGGATAGCATCTTTCGCGCAACTGGCGCCCGCACGGGATTGTTGAGCACGCCCGCCCGGTTCGTAGGTGGCCAGCAGCTCGCGGCCAATCTCACCACCCCCAGCAGCGCCGAGCTGCAAAAGTTGCTGGCGCAGATGCGGGAGGCCGGGGCGACTCATGTAACTATGGAAGTCTCCTCTCACGGTTTGGCTCAGCAACGAGTCTGGATGTGCAAGTTTGATGCTGGCATATTCACCAATCTCACCCAGGATCACCTTGACTTCCATGCTGACTTGGATGACTACTTTACGGCGAAGTTGCGTCTCTTCACCGATTATGTAGAACTGGCTGAGCCTGACAAGGCGATGGTCGCAGTCGTAAACATAGATGATGCCTTCGGTGGGCGCATTATTCAGCAGACTCCGGCGCGGACGGTTACTTACGGCCTGGACGAGATTGCCCAGGTTAGCGCCTCTCACACGCGAATCGGCACCAGCGGGATAGACTTTATGCTGACTTTGCCCGATCATAGACCAACCGAGGTAAGGCTAAATCTGCTGGGGAGTTTTAACTTGTATAATGCTCTGGCGGCGGCGGCCTGCGGCTGGGGGTTAGGAGTTGCGCCGGAGGCCATTGTTGCTGGTCTGGAACAGCTAAAAGGCGTCCCGGGTCGCTTCGAGCGGGTTGACGAAGGTCAAGATTTCACTGTTATTGTAGACTATGCGCATACCCCCGATGCTCTGGAAAACATTCTGAAGGCGGCCCGCAAGCTGACCGCGGCGCGTCTGCTGTGTGTGTTTGGTTGTGGCGGTGACCGCGACGCTGATAAGCGTCCGCAGATGGGCCGGATCGCCACTTCGCTATGCGATTACACAGTGATTACTTCAGACAACCCTCGCTCCGAAGACCCCGAGACGATCATTGAGCAGATTAGGGCCGGAGCAGTGGGAGACAGCTACATAGTTCAACCGGAACGGCGCCGAGCCATCTTTATGGCTGTCCAGCGTTGTCAGCCGGGTGACATCCTGGTTATTGCGGGCAAGGGCCATGAAACTTACCAGATCATTGGAGACCAGCGAATTCCGTTTGACGATCGCGACGTAGCTCGGGAGGCTATTATTCAGATCAGTGGCCAGACCTGAATGGAGCAATATGAGAATTACTCTGAAACAAGTTGTTGAGGCAACTGGGGGCGAGCTGCGCGGCGGTGATGGTACGCTGGAGATTAGCGGCGTAAACACTGACAGCCGTACTCTCCAGCCGGCAGAGCTGTTTGTAGCTCTGGCCGGTGAGCGCTTTGATGGGCATGACTTTGTGGCGGAAGCCTTTGCCCGTGGAGCGGCCGCAGCAGTCGTCGAGCGAGAATTGCCCGAGATAAGTACCACCCAGCCTCTGGTCGTAGTTGAGGATGCTCTGCGCGCTTACGGCCAGCTTGCCAACTGGTATCGCAGCCAGTTTGATGTCACGGTAGTAGCTGTCACCGGGAGCGTGGGCAAGACCACGACCAAAAATATGATTGGGTCGATTTTGGCCAAGCATGGGCGGACGCTCGTTGCGCCGGGCAACCTCAATAATGAAATAGGTGTGCCGCGTGTGTTGCTCTCGCTGACTACCCAACACCGGTATTGCGTAGTGGAACTGGCAATGCGCGGACCGGGCGAGATCGGCTATCTTGCGCAAATGGCCTCTCCCCAGGTGGGTGTTATCACCAATGTGGGAGAAACCCATCTGGGCTTGCTGGGTAGCCGTGATGCCATTGCTCAGGCCAAAGCCGAACTACTTGGGGCTCTGCCTGAGGAAGGCACGGCGGTGCTTAATGCTGACGATTTCTACTACGACCTTTTTGCGGAAATGTCTTCCTGTCCGACGGTATCGTTCGGCTATGATTCCCAGGCAGACGTACGGATCGCAGACGTGAGGCTTCGTGGGCTTGAGGGGACGGAGTTTGTCCTACAGATCGGCACGGAAAACTTGCCGGTGCAGATTAGCCTGCCTGGGCAGCACAATGTGGTAAATGCGGCGGCGGCAGCGGCTGCTGCCTGGGCAGTAGCTGGTTCGACCGATGGCATAGCCACCGGCCTGGCTGCTTGCCCAATCCAGGAGATGCGCACCGAAGTCAGCCACACACCTCAGGGAGCTACCATAATCAATGATGCTTATAACGCTGCGCCTCGTTCAGTGGTGGCGGCTTTAGAGATGCTCGCACAGTTGCCCGGTCGCAAGATATTTGTGTTCGGGGATATGTTAGAGCTGGGCCTGGCTGCGGAGGAGGAACACCGCCGCATCGGCCGACTATGTGTAGAGCACGACATCTACTGGCGAAAGCGCCGAGGAGGTGGTCAGCCTCATCCGCCCTGAGCTTGTCGCCTCTGATGTGGTATTGGTTAAAGCTTCGCGAGCCATGGGTCTGGAACAAGTGGTCGAAGGATTGAGGGCAGATGTCTGATTGGGCTGGAATATTGTTGCTTTTTGTGGGGGCGCTGTTGGTGTCGGGAAGTCTGACCGCCATAAACGTGGCGGTATCCCGCCGTCTGAACTGGTGGGCTCCGGTGCGGGAAGATGCGCCCAGTCGTCACCAGAGCAAGCAGGGCACGCCCTCGGTTGGTGGATTGGCTATTGTTGTGGTCGTGTTGACTGCTGGCGTGGTTATGGCGTGGTCAATTAACTCCGCCAGGTGGCAAGTGGTGGCGGTAATGGGGTTGGCCGCTGTGTTTGCGGCACTTGGTTTCGCTGATGACTATTTAAAATCACGCCACGGCACTACACTGGGCGTTAGGGCCCGCTACCGTTTGCTGGCGGAGGCAATCGTTGCACTGGGTTTTGTCTGGTTGGCGACAGGTTTTATACCAACAAATCAAAGCTCGATATTAGGATTCGCGGGGTTGCCGATGGCAGTCCGCATCATACTGGGGATGCTGGTGGTGGTGGGAAGTGCCAATGCTGTCAACCTCACCGACGGTTTGGATGGGCTGGCTGGTGGATTGGTGGCAATCTGCGCTGGTGCCCTGGCCGCTGTCTGCCTGATAGTGGGGGCCGCCTACTTAGGGGTGCTCTGTGCGGTGACAGCGGGCGCTGCAGTCGGCTTTCTGTGGTTCAATTGTCATCCGGCGCAGATATTTATGGGCGATGTCGGCAGTCTGGGTCTGGGGGCACTGCTGGGAGGGATTGTTCAGGTGATTTGGTTCCGGTGGACGGGTCGGAGGGTTTTTGCAATGACGCCTATTCATCATGCTTTCGAACTGCGCAACTGGGCTGAGCCGCAGATAGTGGTTCGTTTCTGGCTGGTGGGTCTGGTGGCGGCTGTGGTCGCGGTTGCCGTTGCTATGAATATTGCTTAGGATAGCTATATGACTATTCCTACACACACAGTTTTCGACCAGCCCCTCGCTCTTAAGGACAAACGGGTCGCCGTCATTGGCCTGGCTCGCACTGGCTTGGCCTGCGTCCGGTTCCTGGTAAGCCAGGGTGCGCAAGTTGTGGGCGCTGATTCCAAGCCAGCCACGGAGCTGGCAGACTCGTGCCACGAGGTCACCAGCCTGGGCGCAGCAGCAGTAACTGGATTTGAGGCCTTCGAGCAGCTATCCGACCCGGATCTGGTGGTGGTCAGCCCGGGTGTGCCCTATAACCACCCGGCTTTGGCCCAGGCACGGGCCGCGGGCATTGAAGTAATTGGTGAGTTGGAGTTGGCCTATCGCTTTTGTCCGGTGCCGATAATTGCTATCTCAGGCACCAACGGGAAAGGCACAACAACCACAATGACCGGCTTGATGCTGGAGGCAGCGGGGGTTATTAACATAGTCGCCGGCAACATTGGGGTACCGGTGATTAGCCAGATTGACCGTGCCCTACAGGCGGACGTAGTTGTGGCCGAGGTGAGCAGTTTTCAGCTTGAGACTGTTGTCCACTTCCGTCCTTGGATTGCTGTGCTGCTTAATATCACACCTGATCACCTGGATCGGCATGCGAGCTTGCAAGAATATGCCGCTTCTAAGCGGCGCTTATTTCAAAATCAGACTGCCGACGACTATGGTGTTCTGTGCGTTGATGACCCAACTGTCGCGGAAATGCAAGGCCAGCTTCCGTCACAGGTGCTCACGGTTTCCTCAAGTTGCCTGGACAGCTCGGGGCGTGTTGAACAGGGCTGCCTGGTGGTGGATACCAGCTCGGGCGTTCAGCGGATCCTACCTGTTGCCCAGATGCCTGTTCCCGGCCGACACAACGTGACCAATGCGCTTGCCGCTGCGGTGGTGGCGGGCCTGTGTGGTGCTACTGGGCAGCAGATGGCTGAGGGATTGAAACGATTTGTCCCCGCCAATCATCTGCTGACGGAGGTTGCTCAGGTGAAGGGCATACGATTTGTTGATGATTCGAAGGCCACTAATACCGCGGCAGCCATAGCCGATCTTAGTACGCTCAGTGGGCCGCTGTTGGTTATTGTTGGGGGGCAGGGCAAAGAGGTTGATTTTTCCCAATTCGGGCAGCATTTGGCTGATAGGTGCCGATTTGTCTGTCTAATTGGCGAAAGTGGACCGGCCATTGAGGCGGCTGTTGGTGATGCTACTGAGACTATGCAAGCTTTCAGTATGCAGGAGGCTGTTGAGGAGTGCTACCGGCGGGCGGAGCCGGGAGATACTGTGGTGCTGCTTCCCGGCTGTGCTAGTTTTGATATGTTTGAGGACCAAACTCACCGGGGCGAGGAGTTCATACGTGTAGTGCGGGAAATTGCCCAGCGCGAAGCTAACCCAGAGGTGTAGGCCGTGGTCAGCACTGCACAATCCCGTGGATCAACCGCAGTGAGCCAGGAGCAGCCTGGCGGCTATTATGGCCCGACGGGCCGTCGCTTCCTGCTGGTTGTGTATGGTTTGGTGGTGCTCGGAGTCGTCTTTGTCTTCTCTTCCAGTTTCCCCCGTGCAGGCCGCCCGATACCCTACCACAGCGATCCGTACTGGTTTTTCAAGATGCAGTTGCAGCACGCTGGCATTGGACTGATTGCTATGATAGTTGTCAGTTTGGTGCCGTTAAAGTGGATCGAGCGATTCAGCCGACCTGCCTTCCTCGTGGGACTAATCCTGATGGCGGCTGCCGCGATTTGGGGTAGGAATGTTGGTGATGCCCGTTGCTGGATATGGGGTATGCAGCCTTCGGAGTTCGCCAGGATCGCCTACGTGGCTGCTGTTGCGACGCTACTGGCTGAGGGGTCCATCAATCGGAGGAATACCTACCGGGTAGTGCTTCCCATGATTATTGCTACTGTCCTCATGCTGGTTGTGCTGATAAAGCAGCATGACCAGGGGATGGCGTTGCTGGTGGTTTTGCTTGCGCTGACCTTCGCCTACGTCGGGGGGGCGCGCCTGCGCTATCTGGTCCCCGTGGGAATAGCGGTGTTGGCTGCAACCTTTGTGTATTGCTCGACCAAGCCGTATATCGTGGCGCGTGTGGAAGCCTGGCTCAATCCTGTAGAGCACATCCGCGGAGCGGGGAATCATATTCTGCATATGCTGGTCGCCATTGCCCGGGGCGGCCCCTTTGGGCTGGGGTTGGGTATGAGCCCAGATAAGTGGAAGGGCCTGCCTGTACCGCATACTGACTCAATATACTGTGTAATTGCCAGCGAGCTGGGGTTGTGGGGAGCGGTGGGATTGCTCGGTCTTTTTGTCATGGTTGCTGTGCTCACCTTCAAGATAGCACGGCAAAGCAAAAGTCGCCTGGGCTACTTCCTCGCCGCCGGTATCGGTATTAGTCTGACCTTTCAAGCGCTGGTCAATATTGCTGTTGTGACAGCCGTTGTTCCTCCTACCGGTCTTACGCTTCCTTTCATCAGCGCCGGCGGCAGTAGTCTGGTCAGCTCCTTGATCGGTGCGGGACTGGTGCTGGCAGTGGCTCGGCATAACCAGGAGCATACCGGGCGGCGAGGATAGATGAGCACTAGAGTCCTGTTGACAGGAGGCGGAACCGCCGGTCATCTCTTTCCGGCCATTGCTGTCGGTGAGCAGCTTGCCGAAGCTGACGCCAACGTTGAAATCCTTCTGGTGGCTGCCGTTTCGGATCGCGACAATACTATCCTGGCCCAAAGCAACCTGCCGGCTGCATTTATCTGTGCCCGGCCCTTTCCGTATGGGTTCTGCTGGCAGATAGTGCCCAGTGTCGCGGGCTTGCTGCATGGACTGATTCAAGCCCTCGGCCTGCTGCGGCGCTTTCGTCCTACGGTTATCTTTGGTACGGGCGGATATGTGGCTGCGCCGGTGATAATGGCGGCCCGGTTGTTGGGAATTCCCCGAGTGGTTCACATCGGCGATGCCTACCCCGATCGTACCGGGCGGCTGCTGAGCCGAGGAGCACAGCTCGTCACACTGGCATTTGCGAGCGCGGCCCAGTACCTGCCGGGGCGTAGGACACAGCATATCGGCGCTCCGGTCCGTAAGCAGATACTGACTGCCAGTCGTGCCGAAGGTCAGGAGTTGCTGAGACTTGCTCCCGACCGATTCACGGTCCTCGTCACCGGTGGCAGCCAGGGGGCACGTAGCCTCAACGAAGCGTTGCTGGCCGCATTACCAGTGTTGCTAAGCGCGCCTGATCTTCAGATTATTCACTTGACGGGTAGGCGTGGCTACGAAGCAGTAAAGGCCCAAGCGGAGACATTGGGAGCTGCCCCGCCCATATACCACTGCCTGGCTTACCTGGAACAGATGGGCGCGGTCCTGGCAGCAGCGGATCTGGTGGTCAGTCGGGCTGGCTCCAGCAGCACCGGTGAGGCTACTGCTTTGGGCAAGCCGCTGGTGCTCGTGCCCTATCCGTATGCAGCAGGTCATCAGAAGTACAATGCTGCTGAACTGGAAGCTGCCGGCGCAGCGCTGGTTATCCCTGATGAGCAGCTTTCCGGCGTCAAACTTGCAGAAGTAGTCCTCGGGCTGTACCGGGATAAAGAGCGGCGCAGGCGGATGGCACAGGCCAGTGCTGCGTGGGGTCGGCCGGAAGCAGCCCAGCATATTGCGCGAATATTGATGGAAGTGGAGAGAATAGGGCCTACCCCGCTATCTGCTTAGATAGCTCGGCCAGAGCTATGAAGTTGCGGGCGGCGTGCTCGGTGTAGATGCCGGAGGCCGTTCCCGCCAGAACAAAGCCGTCGGGCCCGGCTTTTTCGATCAATTCTCTGCCCATCGCCAGCACCTTTTCGGTCGGGTACTTACCCAGAACCTCCATATCATCAAGGTTGCCGACCAGGCATATCTTCCTGCCGATGCGGTCTTTAGCCTCGGCGATATCACAATCTCCCCATGGTGGGGCCTCCAGAGGGTCTACGGCGTCAGGACCGATCTGGAGAAGTTGATGATAATACCTGGTTATAGGGCCGTGGTTGTGGAAGTAGGCAATCCCGCCGTATTGATGAATTACGTCAACCAGCCGACGGTCAGGCTCTACTACCAGACATTGGTAGGCCTCGGGACCTAACTGCACCGAGACATATTCGCCACCGACGATCCGGAATAGCTCGACGCCGGCTTCACAGAGCCGACTGTAGAAATAGCACAAGCGTTGGGTAGCCACCTCGGTCAGCTCGATCATCAGGTCGCGGGCTTCCATCCACATCAGGCAAAAATCCTGGGGTGAGAAAAGGTCGGCTGCCCAGCAGATGCCGTCAACGATGCTGAGCAGCACTACGCCCTGTTCGTCTATCTTCTCGTTCCAACGATGGTAGTCAGTAGCATCTGGCTCGGGCGGCTCGTAGGGAATTGAAAGTATCTTCTCGGCATCGGCATAGCTCTTGCAGGGGAATTCACTGCGTGCCGCAGTGACGCCAGTATGCTCAACAACTGCCTGTAGCGGTCCGCGCGGTGTATGGTAGGTAGTAATCGTCCTATTGCCTTCGGTGCGTGTATCTACTTG
>JALGTJ010000095.1 GCA_029821415.1 Candidatus Zipacnadia bacterium | reverse complement strand
GCAAAGTGGTTGGTACTTGGAAGAGAGCGACATCGCCTTGGGGGTGCAAGAAGGGACGGTCGCTTGGTACAAGACCGGCTTCATTATTCCGGCAGGTTGGGATGATGGCCGACTGATCAGTCTGCGCTTTGAGGGCATCAACCACTGTGGCAAGGTGTTTGTCAATGGCCAGTTTGTCGGAGAGCACCGTTTTGTCTATGTGCCGTACGAAGTTGATATAACGGAGATGGCCCGTCCGGGTCAGGTCAATGAGCTGGCTGTATACGTCGCCGACGTGCACGCTCCGGGGATGGCAGAGGACTTCACTGCTCAGCTTAAATGGCGTAGTTATGTGTTGCGTAACGGTGGTCTGATCGGAGATGTGTTCCTGATTTCGTACCCCCAAGTGTTCGTCTCTGATGTCTTCATAATGCCCTCGTATCGGAAGATGGAACTGGGTGCACGAATATCCCTGACTAATCGGAGCGACCATAACCAACAGGTGATGCTCTATTCCGGTGCCTTTCTCGGCTCGGTCAAGAAGATAGCGATGCCGAAAAGGCGAGTAGCAGTGCCAAAGGGGGCTACGGTGACCGTAGAGTTGAGCCAGCCATGGTCCGACCCCATCTTGTGGGGATATGGCAAGTATGGCTCACCAACTCTTTATGAGTTCAAAACACACATTGTGGCTGCGAACATCACGGACACTCGCTTCGACCGGTTTGGCTTTCGGGAGTTTTGGTGCGAGGGCAATGAGTTCCGCTTAAACGGCAAGAAGATCTTTCTCACCGGTGATTGCGTTAGCACGGCCAAGGCCTTCAGCTATCCCAACAACCGTCAGTACATCAACATGGCAATGCAAGCAATGCGGGAGATGAACTGCAACAACCTGCGCTTGGGCTGGGAACCTCGACCGGATGTTTGGTTTGATGTAGCTGACGAGGTGGGAATGACCCTGGAAGTCAATGTCCACAATGACGTTCCGGTATATGGCTATGATGAACCAATTGACCGGCCTAACGAGGCTTGTGTTGATTGTGTGGTGGGGCAGAGGGCTGAGCTTACGGAGCAAATGATACGACAGTATGTGCGGGCGCACCGCAATCACCCTAGCATCATCATCTGGGAGAGCAACAATGAAGTGGCCTGTCAGGCGGATTTTGGTGCCGATCCACGGGGTTTGCAGGGTCTGGCCAACCTGCAGACGATCATCAAACAGGAAGACCCGACTCGGGTCGTTGATGCCCAAGGTAGCCCACGAATAACGCTCGCCGAGAAGTTCGGTATAGATTTTGAGCCTGATATGTGGAATGTTCATCCTTATGGCCGACCGTTGATGAACGATGTCAACCGCATAGCTGGCCTCTTCAACTTTCACGATGACCGGCCCCAGATCATCGGCGAAGTCGTCGGCAACTCCGACCTGATATGGGGTCTCCCCGGAATAACGCCAGAACAGCGCAGACAGGCTTACCGCCTGTACAGTTCAATGGCCGAATACTGGGCTGAGAGTGCCCTTGACTACCATAAACGGGGTGGCGATGGCATACAAATGTTATCTCTGGCAGGGCTTGCCCTCAACGGACCAAAAACGGAGACCGAGTTTGAGGGCGGCCCTTGGAATTATGGGCTGGTAGAGGTAGCCAGGAGCCAGGGGCACCCTATTGGCGAGCGGTATGACCTCGCAGTTCGTGCTGAAGGTCCCGACATCATCGAAGCGAAAGTTGCCTGGCCTGCGGATTCGGGAGAGGATATTAAGGTCACCGGTTTGGGGTGGGGGGCGGCTGCAGCTTACAGCAACATCAACTGGTGGGATCCGACGCGTAAATCCTATGGCATCAATATAGTGGGTGAAAAGGTAGCCCAGGCCTATGCGCAGATCAGTGGCGGCAATCTACCACCCCTACCCCGGAAACGCCGTCCGGAACTTATCGTTATTGCCGGGCTGCGCGGCCAACCAGTACCTGACCGCTACGTGCGCGTCAGCCCCGATGAGGGTCAGGCTGTGCCTGCTCAGATGGTGCGTACCGATCTGCAGGGACGGGCATGGTTTGTACTGCCTATGCCGGGACGCTACAATGTGAGTTTAGACGATCTGGCCGCTACGACAGTAGATGTGTACTGGGCTGAGCGAAGTAAGAAAGCGGGGTACGAGTTCATCCAGTACTGTCGGCTGGATCTGCCCGCCGGCGCTTCTGGGGCGTTAGTTGAGCCCCTGAATCAGCCCGACACGGACCGTGAGCATTTTATGGAACTCGTCCGCGAGGCCCGCGCTCACAAGGCGGCTGCCGCCGCTGCCGACACGACTGGCCCAGCCCCAAAGCCTGAGCATAAACTTATGGTCACCCGCCCCATGCGTCTGGAGTATACTCTGCACCATGCCCCGCTGACCGTCACTGTGGACGGGAATGGTGAGGAATGGGCTGGTTATCCAGCCATTAAACTGGGGACCGTGGAGCAACTGGTCAAACGGAATATGCTGGCTGAGAACTGGCAGGGGCCGGAGGATCTCAGCGCTACAGTGAAGCTGGCCTGGGACGAAGAGAGCCTCTATCTGTATGCACTCGTCAGGGATGACCACGCTCGCGTAATGCAGCCTGCTGCGGCCGCACATGAAGGTGACAGTGTAGAACTGTTCATGGGCTTCTCGGGACCTTCCGATGCTCAGGTGTACGGCCAGGATGATTTCCAAGTGGTCCTCAACGCAGGCAGTAGCGCCTTGATGCCGCAGATCGTGATTAGTACCCTGTCCGTTAGGCAAGAGGTGCAAGCAGAAATCGCAGTGGTTGATACTCAGGAGCCTGTGGGCTACGCCCTGGAGGCACGCTTGCCACTCCGCTCACTGGGCCAGCCAACACTCGCGGTGGGGCAACTGCTTGGATTCGATGTGGCACTTAATGATGCTGATGACCCGGCGCTACTGCGTGAGAGCAAGCTGGACTGGGCCTTAGATACAGACGATAATGCTTACCGTTGGCCGGCGGTATGGAATCAAGCGCGCGTTAGTCCTGTGCCTTAGACAGCTACCGCCACCCAAGAAAGCGGGGTCGTAGCTTGTTGCACATTAGCTAATGCCCGACGCGCAGCCAGTGGTGGGCAAAATATTGCTCAGGCAGCTCAAAAGGGCTGCTCGTGAGCCCAAGTAGTGTGCCACAACGAATATTACACAAGGATCTCCCGATGGCTGAAGAGCTCTTACGAACAGAACCCAGACGACCTACCCATGATTCAGTGGGCAAGCGGCGGGGAGTCACCTGGCGCTCGGTATTGGTAGGCCTCATAGTTGCGGTGCTCAATGCTTACTGGGTACAGCATGTCGAGGCATTGCAGGCTATGATGCTCTCTACCGCTATTTCCCTGCTGATGAACGCTGTCTTCACTCTCTTGGTCATAAGTTTGCTTAACTTGCTGCTTGAACGGTTCGTACCACGACTGGCCTTTAACCAACCAGAGTTACTGCTGATCTATTCTATGGCATGTCTGGGGACGGTCGGAGGATCGCGCGACTTCAATCAGCTACTCATACCAGTAATGACATGGTCGTTCCAAATGGCCAACCCCGGCAACAACTGGGACGCCCTGTTCAACAAGGACCTACCGGGTTGGCTCACCGTGCGCGATCCTCAGGCTTTACGCGGGCTGTACGAGGGCGGCATGAACCTGTATCAGACCGACATCCTGTCGGCGTGGATTCTGCCCATTGCGATGTGGACGCTCTTTGCCACCGCTTTGGTGGTGGTAATGATCTGTGCGAACTTGCTAATCCGCAAACAATGGCTGGACAGCGAGCACCTGGCCTGTCCGTTAGTTGATCTGCCAGTTGAGATATCACAACCGCGACGGTTACTGGGGCGTAAATTGTTTTGGCTGGGGCTGGGCTTAACCGTAGCGTTAGATACGTGGAACAGCTTCGCCATGGTCTATCCTGTGCTGCCTGAGGTCGCCATTAATTGTGTTAACATAGGGGCCGCACTGAAGGCGCGACCATGGAATGCTGTCGGGATTGTGTTCCGAGCCTTTTACCCGATGGTCATTGGTATGGGCTACTTAATGCCCAGCGACTTCTTGTTTTCGTGCTGGTTCTTCTACCTGTTCTGGAAGGTAGAGATGGTGATGGGTGCAGCTTTCGGTCTGGACCAGATCAGGGATTTCCCATTCGCTAACTTTCAAGGCTTCGGTGCGTACCTGCTATTTGCACTCTATGCTCTGTGGTTGGGCCGCGGGCACCTGCGCCGTATTTACCAGAGTATCGTCAGCCCTGGTTCCGGTCCGGCCAATGATGACGAATCCAAGCACTATCGGATGGCAGTAGCAGGGATAGCCGGTGGGATGGCGTTCCTGGTGTGGTTTAGCGTAAGAATGGGCATGCAAGCGTGGCTGGGGCTGGTTTTCTTCTTGATTTACTACGTATTAGCGGTGGCTGTCACGCGCATGCGGGCCCAGTTCGGCGCTCCAATTCATGACCTATCCCAGACTGAGCCCGACCGCATCATCACTGCCGTGCTGGGAAGCCGCACTATTCCGAAAAAAGGCCTTATCGGGATGGCGATGTACTTCTGGTTTAGTCGCACGTATCGCCCTATGCCTATGGCCTATCAACTGGAAGCGATTAGGATGCAAGAGCGCAGTGGTGCTAGCCTCCGGGGGATTGCCCAAGTTCTGGTTGTTGCCACAACCATAGGGTTCATCGCTGCAACCTGGACCTCGCTGCACTACAACTACCAGTTCGGTGCTGCGGCCGAGGGACATATTATTCCCGGTCAATCCACCTTTGCTAAGCTGGCTGCCTGGCTCAGTAACCCCGAGGGAACTCGTTGGGGCCCGACTATTGCCATAGTAGTAGGCGGGGCGGTCACACTTTTTCTCCAAACAATGCGCCTGCGCTACGTCAACTGGCCCTTCCATCCCCTCGGATTCGCGCTGGCGGGCGCATTTGAGATGAATGTCGTCTGGATGCAATTGTTAATTGCCTGGCTGGCGAAGACCATTGCCAGTACTATAGGGTTGGTCCTGCACCAGCCCCTCTATAAGTTCTTGACCATGCAGTAGAACAAGGGTTGTGCTGAGGGGCGGGCGGCGGCGTCATCACAGCGTAAAACTCTTGACACAGAACCGCAATAATGGTAGAATCCAGTAGGCAAGGGGGTCTACGGTTACGTTACAGCACTTAGCCGTGTCATTACCCCGTCGGGCGCAGTATGTACAATGTCATTGTATAGTGTAGTGTGTTGTGCTACACACTTACTATCTCTTAAGAAGTAGGCCCGCTAAACCGACAAGGAGGTGAATGCTTTTCTGGTGAAGAAGGCGT
>JALGTJ010000094.1 GCA_029821415.1 Candidatus Zipacnadia bacterium | reverse complement strand
GGCGGCTATTACCAGCGCCTCCAGTATCTGCGGCAGGAAGTGGGTCGGGGTGACCAGGTTGATATTGTGGGCACCGCGCCGCTGCAGATCAATCATCATATCGGCGAGCCGCTGGGGGCCAACTGGCTGCCCGTACCCAAGATGGCTTATATCATAGTTCTGGCAGAATATGCAGCCTAAGTTACAGTTAGCGAAAAAGATCGTCCCTGACCCGCCATAGCCAACCAGCGGACGCTCCTCGCCAAAGTGCTTGCCGTAACTGGCAACCAGCGCCTCGCGGACCAGCGCCTCGCGGCCACTACCACAGAAGCCAGTCTCGCCGGCAGCCCGGTTCACGCCACATTCGCGAGGGCACAAGCGACATGCATGCAACATCTCCACAGCCTGATCACGGCGCTGAGCTAAGTCAGCCGCACTAAGCAAGCGATAAGCCGGCTGGAACTGATCACCACTCACACAATCCCTCCAACAACGAGTTGAGATTGTCCAGAATCTCGTAATGAGTCAAGTCAAAATGAGCCGGGGTAATAGATATCTTGTTTGCAGTAACAGCCGCAATATCAGTATCCGGAGCCGAGTCGGATTCGGTGGGATTACCGGAGAACCAATAATAAGTCTCGCCGCGCGGATCCTCACGCCTATCGATGCGGTTGACGTAGGCACGGTGGCCCAGTCGCGTAAGCGCCACGCCCTGAATCTGTTCTGAAGGCACCGCCGGGACATTCACGTTCAGGAAGCTATTATCGGGCAGCGCGAAATCACCCAGCAAAACGGCCAGGCGCCGAGCAAAGCGAGCCGCTGGGCCGAAATCAACTTCATCATAGGAAGCAACCGATATGGCAAAACTGGGTATGCCCTGGATAGCCGCCTCCATGGCCGCCGAAACCGTGCCCGAATAGAGCACCTCTTCGGCCAAGTTAGCGCCACCATTGATACCAGAGACAACCAGATCAGGCAGCTCAGAACCGGTAAGACGCCCCAAGATAACACAGTCGGCCGGCGTGCCATTACAGGCAAAAACCTCACCGTTGACCCCGGGAAGCTCAATGGGCATCAGCCGCAGTGGCTTGTGCAGGGTAACAGCGTGGCCGACTGCGCTCTGCTCACGCTCCGGAGCAATCACCCGTACCTCACCTATTTCTTGTAGACTTCGGCTCAGGGCGTATAGACCCGGCGCTCGCACTCCGTCATCATTTGTTATCAGTATACGCATTGGCTCTGGTCCAATCTGGATGATATGTACGCTTGGCGGGCCGATCAGCCAAACTCAACCAGTTCAATCCGTGTGCAGCCGGGCAGATCGCGTATCTGCGCCAGGAGAGTCGGCGTCAGGCGCTGGTCAATCTGGCAGGCCATAAGTCCCTCACCAGCCACTTGCCCCCGAGCGACTTCCAGGCCACCAATCGACACCTTGGCCTCGCCCAGCAGTGTACCCAATCGCCCGACAAACCCAGGCACTCCCGGCTGGTCGTTCCAAATGAACAGTACGATGCCCGCCGGCACGAGGTCAGTCTCAAACCCGGCTACCGAGACAATACGGGCCTGCCCGTCTTCACTCAGGACACCCGTCACGACCGACTGCTCGCCATCGGCTTGTACCGTCGTCTCGAGCAGATTCACATATGCCCCGCCGTCCCCCATCTTACTTTGCGCGACCTCGATACCGCGCTGGCTCGCAACCTCCAAAGCATTGACATAGTTGACCGGCTCTTCAACTGTCGGCCCGAGCAAGCCGGCCACAAAATGACGGCTCAATAGCTGCAGACTCTCAGCGGTCAAGTCACCGCTTCCTGCCACAGCGATGGCGGCCACCGACTGCGTGACCAGCACCCGCTGCAGGCGAGCCAGGCTATCAACGAGAGGTAGATACCGCTCGGCGGCAATCGCTGTTTCCTCAGACAGTGTGGGCATATTGACTGGCCAGCGCGGCGGCCGGCCACTGAGCACGTCAACTACCTGACGGGCGGCGTCCACCGCTACGCTCACCTGAGCTTCATTGGTGGAAGCACCCAGGTGCGGGGTGACGACGACGTTGTCCAGAGCCACCAGGGCAGGATTTGGGCGGGAGTCATCCTCAAATACGTCAAGGGCTGCTCCGGCCAGTCGGCCACTGCTAAGGGCGTCAAGCAGAGCTGCTTCGCTAATGATGCCTCCCCGGGCACAGTTGACAATAATCGCTTCCGGCTTCATCACGGCCAGTTGCTCAGCCCCAATCATGCCACGAGTCTCTTCAGTGAGGGCAGTATGAATAGTCACAAAATCGGCCTGTTGCAAAAGTTCTTCCAAACTGCACATCCGTACTGCAACGTCTTCAGCCCGCTGGGCAGATAGATATGGGTCATAGGCAATCACTTTCATCTGCAAGCCGCGGGCACGGCGCGCTACTTCTGAGCCGATGCGGCCCAAACCAATAATGCCCAGAGTCTTGCCGGCCACCTGCCGACCCATAAAGCGCTTGCGATCCCAGCGGCCGGCTTTCAGCGCGGCGTGGGCCTGGGGAATATTACGCGCAGCGGCTAGCAACATAGCAACGGTATGCTCAGCAGCAGCCACCGTGTTACCCGCAGGACAATTGACCACCAGTATGCCCCGGGCGGTGGCAGCGGGTATGTCAATATTGTCCACGCCGACGCCAGCGCGGGCAATAATCTGGAGTCTGTCAGCGGCTTGAATGATTCTTTCAGTGACTTGGGTGCCGCTGCGCACTACCAAGCCGTCAGCGCCGACTATGGCCTGGACAAGCTCATCCTCGCTCAGGCCAGGCAACACTTCAACGTCGCCAAACTCCTCCAGGATGGCCAGGCCCTCCTCAGCAAGTGGATCAGCTACCAATATGCGATAATCAGGCACAGCAAGTCTCCTTCTTTAAAAATTCGCCACGACTTCGTCAATGGCCTCAGCCGCCGCTTGTGCTGCGCAGTCATATCCCATCTCCACAAGGCTGGCAGCAACTGCTCCTATTGTGCGACGGACCTGCTCAATACCGGCACAACCCAGATGGCCGATGCGGAATATTTTGCCCTTCAGCTCGCCCTGCCCACCGGAAATGAGGATGTTATGGTCATCGCGAACCCGCTTGACCAGCTCAGTGGAGTCCAGGCCCTCGGGCGATTGCACAGCGGTCACCACATCGGAGGCGAACTCCGGATCAGCAAATAGCGCCAAGCCCAGGGCCTGGACAGCCGCCCGCGTTGCCTGACCCATCTGCTGATGGCGGCGGTAGACCGCAGGCAGCCCCTCGGCCTGCAGTAAACTGATTGCTTCGGCCAGTGCCACGATCATACTGACATTCGGTGTGTAGGGCGTTTGTCCCTTGGCGGCGGACTGGCGGGCAGCCTGTAGATCGAAATAGTAGCAAGGCATACGGGCAGCTTCAGCGGCCCGCCAGGCTCGCTCGCTGACTGCCACAAATGCTAGCCCCGGCGGCAGCATCAGGGCTTTTTGTGAACCGGCCAACACCACGTCCACCGACCATTCGTCCATCTGGAAGGGAATACCCCCGAGGCTGCTGATAGCATCTACTATCACCAGTGCACCGTGGCTGTTGGCCACCTCCGACAGCGCCGCTACATTCTGACAGACACCCGTTGAGGTCTCGTTTTGCACAAACAGTACCGCCTTCGGCTCTACCTGCGCGCACAGCACATCGAGCACATCTGCCGAGGCCGCCCGCCCGGGTTCAACCTTCAGCCAGGTTACCTCGGCCCCGAAGGCTTCGGCGATTGTGCCCAGCCGCTGGCCGAACTTGCCGGTGTCAATGGCAATCACGCGGTCGCCCGGCGAGAGGAAGTTCACAACCCCCGCCTCCATCGCGCCAGTGCTTGAGCAGGTGAGAATAAGCACGTCGCTTTCTGTACCAAAGACCGGCTTGAGCCCTTCAGTACAGACCTCCAGCAGTTGCGCGAACTGCTCGCCACGGTGGTAGATAGCCGGCTGAGCCAGTGCCTGGCGCACGGGCTCGGGAAGATTAGTCGGCCCGGGAATCATCAGCAGCATCTCGTTGTTCATAAGTGCAAAATACGCCTCCTGTTTGGTTATGTCCGGTGGGTACTGTTTCGTTCGCAGCTACAATCACCGAGTCCAAGGTAACTTCATCTTCGACAACAGCGCCGGCTTGTACGATACAGTCAGTCAACACACTTCCTGCACCAATTTCAACATCATCTCCCAGTGTGACATAAGGACCGACCCGTGCAGCCTTTCCAACTTTAACACGCAAGCCACAACAGATCGGCGGCACCACCCACACACCACTACCTTCTAACTGCTCATCACACCGGGGCCAATCCACCCAGGGCAGGCGACCGCTGAGCAAATCACGATTAGCGGCTAGATATGTCTCAAGGCGACCGACGTCGGTCCAGTAGCTCTGCACATCGGGAAGATGACCAAAGATAGGCAGACCCGCCTCCAACAGCGCAGGAAATAAATCAGTCTCGTTTGAGTAGGGTTCACCGACTGGAATGTAATCCAGCACCTCTGCAGCCACCACATAGACACCAGCATTGATAGTCTGTTGGCCGGTCGCATCCGTCTCCGCCTTCTCGCGAAAGGCGGTAACAAAGCCATCTTCATTACGCTGAACTAGCCCAAAATGGCTGATATCCTCCACTCGCCGCAAGAGGATTGTCACCAGCGCCCCCGACTGGCGGTGCGCACGGGCTAGCTCAGCCAGGTCACAGTCCAGAATCAGATCGCCGTTAAAGACGAAAAACTCGCTGGCCAGCAGCTCTTGAGCATTCTTGACGGCACCGGCAGTGTCCAGTGGTCGCTGCTCCTCAACATAGGTCAGATGAATGCCCCACCTATCGCCCGCGCCGAGGGCCTCTCGCAGTTGACCGGCCTGGCAACCCGTACTCAGCAGCACTTCCGACACGCCGCTACGGGCCAGCAGTTCCACTTCATATGATATCAAAGGACGATTGAGCACCGGCAGTAGTGCCTTGGGCATAAGATAGGTCAGCGGACGCAGGCGAGTGCCAGCCCCGCCCACGAGAAGTACTGCCTGTGATATCCGGCCGGCTGCTACCATCAGATCTCTGTGTGTTCAGCCCGGTACAACTGTTAGTGTGATCCGACGTTCACGCGGTCCATCAAGCTCTATGAGCATTATCCGCTGCCAGGTGCCCAACTCCACTTGCCCACCGCTTACCGGCAGGCAAGTGCTGTTGCCCACAAGCGAAGCCATCAGATGGGCCTCCGCATTGTTGTCAATACGATTGTGCCGCCAACTATCCCCGGCAGGCAACTGACTAAGCAACGCCAGCATGTTTCATTCTCGTTAACATAGACGGCGCAGGTGCAGTGCGGCACTGAGATGCAGGCCAGTCCTTGGTCGCAGCCTACCGCGCGGACTATCTCCTGCACCTGGCTGGTTATGTCAATGATCTGGTGGCGCCTGTCTGTGCTAATACGAAATCGCTGTATCGGCATAGCAATATTATTACCCGTGGGTTCCTCCGTTGCTTGGTCGCACCGCCTCCAAGCGCAGTTGCAGCTCGCGGGCCCCCATATATTTGTTGAACTCGGGCGTGAAACAGATGTCAATTTGCTGGCCGGGTTGGAT
>JALGTJ010000093.1 GCA_029821415.1 Candidatus Zipacnadia bacterium | reverse complement strand
TCTTGCCTATGACCTGGGCCATAAAGCGCGGGTAAGTGCCCAGAAAAAGCAGATCCATCAGACGGTCATAGTAGGGCCCCCAGCGGCCACTGATTTCTACCTTGCTTCGCAGGGTCATTGTCATTCTTTCAGTTTCATAAGGCTATGAGCGGTTTGCTCAATGGCCTGCGACACCTTGATGACTTCGGCCTCGGTTCTCGGTCGCACCGGTGGTTACCTTGCTTGTCTAATCTTCTTGAGCGTGGCAGATGACTATTTGCCAGGGAGATAAGCAGAAATTCGGGGCTGGATGCGGCGGCTGCGCCACCACGAGCGGGCTTTCTCTACCCATTCCAAGTAGACAGGGGGCGAAGGCGGGCGGGCATCAGCGCCCTCCTCGGCTGCATACAGCGCCAGGCCGACGCCGGTGGCGTAAATGGGGCTGGCAACTCGGTTAGCTCCTCGTCCTATTCCGCGGACGCTGCCTATGCGCACCGGAGTGTTGTCCATAATATTGGAGGCCATCTCCAGAGTCCCAGGAAGCTGGGAGCCACCTCCGGTGAGCACCACCCCGCTGGTAACTGTATCGTACATACCGGCCTGCTGTAGATTTTCGATAGTTAGCTGAAATATCTCGGCCAGGCGAGCTTGAATTATGTCGGCGATGAGCCTGCGAGGTACTCGTACCTGCTCCTGGGTGCCGATCTCCTCGACCAGCACCGCGTCATCGTCATTCGTCATATTCACAAGGGCGGTGCCGAACTGCTTCTTGACTTGTTCGGCTTGCCCGTAGGGGATACGGAGCAGCTTGGCGATATCGCTGGTGATGTGATTGCCTGCAACGGGTATCGCCCCGGTGTGGGCGATGGCACCGTTGACAAAGACAGCCAGGTCAGTCGTCCCTCCGCCAATGTCCATCAGCACCACGCCGAGGTCGGATTCATCTTCGGCCAGCACTGCCAAACTGGTGGCCACCGGCTCCAGGACTTGCTTTTGTACTGTAACGCCAGCTTCTTCCACAGCGGCGGTCACATTGCGCAGGGCCCCGGCGGCGGCGCTCACCACATGGACATTGGCATCCAGTCGTGCGGCATGCATCCCCAGGGGTCGCTTGACTCCGCCTTGGCCGTCAATTGCAAAATCTCGCACCAGAGTATGAATTATCTCCCGGTCGTGGGGCAAGGCGACATTGTCACAGGCGCTCTGGATAGCCTGGTCTACGTCCTCGCTGGTTATCTCATCTCCAGAGGCAACCCGCACCCGTCCGGTCACGTTTCGCGATCTGATGTGCGTTCCCGTCACACCCACGTAGGCGCCACCGATCGGCAGTTGTGCCATTTCTTCGGCTTTGCGCACTGATTGGCGCACCGACTCGACAGCGTCCACATGGTCAACGACGACTCCCTCGCGCAGCCCCCGCGAGGGGTGTAGGCCAACTCCCAGGATATCAAGCTGCCCGCTGGCAGCGACGCGAGCGACTATTGTGCAGATCTTGGTCGTGCCTACATCTATGCTTGCAACGTAGCCTCCGTCAGCCATCCGCAGATAGCCTCGCTATCGTGGATCGGAACAGTGCTAATTTGCCCTTTATGACTTTGGCTGCGGTTTCCATACTGGTTGGTCCATAATTCTAACGTCAATGTATGCCGGCTGGTGGCCCTTTCCTTCTAACTGCTCCATTATTGCCAGGAACATCATTATCTTGCGCTTGAGGTTATCAGGACTGCCTAGTTTGCCCAGGACCCCCGTCGGCATGTGAATCTGGATTAAGTGCCGGTCGGTAAAGTCCATTACCAGCCCTGCGCTATCCGAGTAGTCTTTCAGACCCTCCAGCGTCTCACGCAGTAGCTGCAATGCGGTACCGTTCAGTTGCTGTCCTGGTTCCAATGGTTTTTCCACAAGTCCATAGAAGCAGATCAATGATGCAGGAAGCTCCGTGCTTGTGCTCACGCATATGCCCTGCTCATCCACCAGTGCCCACTCTTCGTTGGTACCAATCGCGGCTACAGGATGTCGCCGTACTATATGCACTACCAGCCGGTTGGGCAAAGCCCGCTCTATGGAGGCTTGCTTGATCTCAGGGTATTCTTCAAGCTGCTTGGCGAGCCGCTCGACGGGATACAGAAGTGTGCTAGCCCCACCAGGTACCTTGGTCTTTGCCAGGGCCAGTTTGGCTATGGCCCCGTCCGGCGCACATATTTGCACCTCACGGATGGCAAAATACGGCGAGACTGCCAGCCCGTAGCCAAAACTGGCTACCACTGTCAATGCCAGCAGTTGGACCGCTCGCCGATACGAGCCTTGTGGGCCCGATTGCCCCTGGGCTAAGTAACGAATCGCGTGACACATCCTTGCAGTAATTTATGATACGATTGCTGATGCATCTTTTGTTCAGGTCACGCGCTACTCACTAATTGCTCGGAGGCCCGGTGAATGTCGCCGGCGCCGATAGTCATCACCAGGTCGCCGCTGGTGGCCTGCTGCTTCAAGAACTCTACAACATCATCTATCGCCGGCAAGTAAGCAATCTGTCGCTCTGGATGGCGGCTACGAATGCGTTCGCACAATTGCTGTCCGGGCACGTCCTCCCGGGGCGGCTCGCGGGCTGCGTATGTCTGGGCTATGCCAATGACGTCCGCCTCGTCGAATGATTTGACGAATTCGTCCATCAGGTACTCGGTCCGGCTATAAAGGTGAGGCTGGAATACCGCCACGATGCGGGTGCGAAAGTGCTCGCGGGCCGTCTGCAGAGTTGCGCGGATCTCGGTGGGGTGGTGAGCGTAGTCGTCTACCACCCAATAACCATTCACCTGACCGAGGTACTGAAAGCGGCGCTTAACACCCGTGAACTGTGCTAGGGCCTCAGCCGCCTGGTTAAGAGGCAATCCCGCACCATAGGCCGCAGCCAGCGCGCCCAAAGCATTAAGAACGTTGTGGCGGCCGAGCACTCGTAGGGTAACTGGCGCCAGAGCTTCGCCGAGGACGACAGGAGTGAAGTCAGTGCCCTGCGGCGAGGTAGTTATGTTAGTAGCAGTGATGTCCTTCGGTCCAAGGAGACCGTAAGAGATGAGTTGTGCAGAGCTGTCCGCCACCGCCTCAACCACCTCTGCGCTGTCGCTGCAATATGCGATGAAACCCTGGGAATCTGCCAACGATGCGAACTGCCGGAAGATGTCGCGCAATGCTGCAAAACTGCCGTAACTGTCCAGATGATCTGGTTCAATACTGGTCAAAACCTGGGAGCAACCCTCATACTCCAAGAATGAGCTGTCGCTCTCGCAGGCTTCAAATATCGCCCAATCGCCGTTGCCCAGCCGGAAGTTGCTGTCAATGTCCAACCAGTGGCCACCCACAAAAACAGTCGGGTCATAGCCCAGCTCAACGAACATTTGACCAATCATCGCCGTGACGGTCGTCTTACCGTGCGTGCCGCTTACCGCAATCCGGCGCTCCTGATCCAGCAGATAACTGATTAGCTCGGAACGGTGAATAACTGGCCGACCGGCAGCGCGCGCTGCCACAAGTTCGGGGTTATCCTCCTGAATTGCGGTGGTATAGACGATGACCTGGGCCTCACCGATATTCTGTGCTGCCTGGCCCAGAGCCACCTCAATGCCGTTATCCCGCAGCCGCTTCACTGTTTGTGAGTCGCGCTTGTCTGAACCGGTGACGCGAAATCCCTTTTGGTGCAAGGCCAGAGCCAGGCCACTCATGGATACGCCACCGATGCCAATGAAGTGCACATGCTGGCCGGGGTGGAGTTCCAGGTCGCTTGTAGGTGAGCCAGCCTTCGTCATAGCATCGCTATTTTACGATATGCCCGGACTTTTGGCAAGTTTCCACTTGTAATGGAGCTTACACATCAAGCACCGACCGGACGAAGGCTGGTTATTGCTGGTCTTCCTTGAGCAGCAGGCGATTGACAGCGTTCAAATAGGCCTGCGCACTGGCCTGGATGACATCAGTGCTGGCAGCCTTGCCGATTGCTTCCTGGCCGTTGCGGCGCACCTTGACGGTGGCCTCGCCGACGGCATCCTTGCCCATGCTGATGCTGCGCAGTGAGTAGTCCACTAACTCCAGGCTGACGCCAGTGATTCGCTCAATGGCCTGGTAGGCAGCGTCTACTGGACCGTTGCCGGTAGCGGCATCGGTGTAGGTTTGGTCCTCCTTGCGCAGCGTCACGGTCGCAGTGGGCGTGCCGCCGGAGGTGGTCTCCAGACTGACCAGCTCCCAGACCTCGGGGACTTGCGCCGTGGCCTGGTGCATTATCATTTGGAGGTCCTCGTCGTAAACTTGCTTCTTCTTGTCAGCTATCTCCAGGAAACGTTCGTAGAGAGCGTCAAGCTGGTCGTCAGCGACCTTGTAGCCCAGCTCCTCCAGGCGCTGGCGCAGCCCGTGGCGGCCTGAGCGCCGCCCCAGCGTCAGCACGCTCTCACTTAAGCCCACATCCTCCGGGCGCATTATCTCGTAGGTCTGCCGGTCCATAATCACGCCGTGTTGGTGGATGCCTGCTTCGTGGGCAAAGGCATTCTCGCCGACAATTGCCTTGTTGGGCTGGATTATGAAGCCGGTCAGATTGGAGACGATTCGTGAAGTCCTGATGAGCTGCTGGGTACGGATGTTGGTCGTGGCGTTAAATTCGGCGCCTCGGGTCTTCAGCGCCATCACAATCTCCTCCAGCGCGGCATTGCCGGCCCGTTCGCCCATACCGTTGATGGTACATTCAACCTGGCCGGCGCCGGCCTTGACTGCTGCCAGCGAGTTAGCCACGGCCATACCCAGGTCATCATGGCAATGCACGCTGATGGTGCATTGGTCAATGTTGGGTACGTTATCCAATAGGTACTCAATCGTCTCCTGCATCTCCCAGGGCGTGGTATAGCCCACCGTATCCGGGATGTTGATGGTGGTCGCACCGGCCTCAATTGTCGCTTGGACAATTTCCGCCAAATAGGGTAGGTCAGTGCGCATTGCGTCCTCTGGTGAGAACTCTACATCTGCGCACATAGATTTGGCATAGCTCACAGCATCGACTGCCATCTGCAGAACCTCGGCCGCGCTTTTCTCCAATTTCTTCTCCAGATGAATCTTGGAAGTGCCAATGAAGGTGTGAATGCGCGGATGCTCAGCCTCCCTCACTGCCTCCCAGCAGCGGTCAATATCTGCCTCAATGGTTCGGGCCAGGCCGCAGATAGTGGGGCCTTCCACCTCCAGGGCCACTCGGCGGACCGCCTCGAAGTCCTCCGGCGACGAGATCGGGAAACCCGCCTCAATGATGTCTACATTGAGTTCAGCTAATTGGTGGGCTATTGCTATCTTTTCATCCACCGCCGGGCGACTGCTCCCCGTCGCGCAACGTGGTGTCAAAAATCTTTATCACTCTATCCATCTGTATCTTCTCCTTTGGCAGACTGTTCATAACTGGTAGCAGCGGCGTCCTTGTCGTGACATTTTGCCGGCACCACCAACAAAAATGCCTTCCATCTCTTAAGAGACGGAAGGCATAAGCAATCCGCGGTACCACTCTATTTGGTCGCCACTGGCGACCCGCTTTACTCAGCACGGGAGAACAGCAAGTCTCCGATGCTGCTTCCCTTTTAACGGTGGGAATTCCGACGGTACTTACTTAGGCACAAATCAGCCGGTTCAGTCCGCAACTCAGGGGCGAGTTTCAGCGCGCTTCAGATAGTCGCCTTTCAGCCACGGGCGACCTCTCTGTAATCCTCCCCGCACTTACTACTCCCCGTCATTGTCTTTACTCTACCAATTTGATTTGATTATAGCCTATGGATACCCAGAAGTCAAGCAAGTTACACCCGTGTCGCCGTATATCCTTCCAATCTGCCCACGATTATGACTCGATCGTCTCCAGTGGCTGGACATTAGCTGCCTCCAGGTCCACCTTGGCATTTCCGGCGAAGTTGGCCCAGCGCACCGCGTTTTCAATGACTTTGAGGATTTCGGGGTTATGGTAGATAGGAAAAGTCTCGTGGCCGGGGCAGAAGTAGAAGATTTTGCCCTTGCCCCGCGTCCAGGTGCAGCCGCTGCGGAAGACTTCGCCCCCCTCAAACCAGCTTATAAAGATGACCTTATCGGGGGTGGGGATATCAAACGGCTCCCCGTACATCTCGGTATGGGGCAGCTCAATATAACGACCCAGTCCGCGGGTAATCGGATGGTGCGGGTTTATGACCCACAGCCTCTCCTTTTCGGCGGCCTCGCGCCATTTCAGGCTGCAGGACGTTCCCATCATTCGTTTGAATATCTTGGAATAGTGACCGGAATGAAGCACGATTAGCCCCATACCCTCCAGAATGCGTGCTTGAACCCGGTCCACGATCTCATCGCGGACCTCTTCGTGGGCGACGTGCCCCCACCAGGTCAACACATCAGTCTCCGCAAGCACCTCCTCGCTGAGGCCCTGCTCAGGCTCATCCAGCGTAGCCGTGCGCACTGACAGGCCCTCCTGCTGGCTCAGATATCCCGCAATCGCCTGGTGCATCCCCGCTGGATATATCTCTCTGACTGCCTCGTCAGTTTTCTCGTGGCGAAACTCGTTCCAGACTGTGTAGGACAGGCGTCTCGCCTGTCGCGGGTTACCTGAAACGGACATCTGCTTGGTGTGCCATAGCTGCCGGGCTGGCTCCACAGTGTGTTTGGACAGGCGAGACGCCTGTCCTACCGGGCGCGCGGGCTAATAGTAGAAAGGCTCTAGCGCTCTCCGTTCTTAGTCGGGACAAGAATATTGCTCCTCTTAATCCGTGTGGTTCTCTGTCGTTTCCTGACCACTAGCCACTAACCACTGTCCACCGTCGTTCCATACACATCCGGTCCGTGTCCACCGTCGTTCCATACACATCCGGTCCGGCGTTCTCTTTTATATAATCATAGCTCAAATCGCAGGTCCACACGGTGGCCTGGCTATCACCGATACCCAAGTCAACGTCAATCAGAATCTCGTCCGCCTGCATTGCCGACTTGGCCCGGGCCTCATCAAAGCTCACCGGCTCGCCATCGCTCCAGGCGGTGATTCCCGCGCAGGTAATAGTGACCTTGTTGGGATCAAGCTCCGGAGTAGCAGCGCCCATCGCCGCGGCGATGCGGCCCCAATTGAGGTCCTCCCCGAACAGAGAGGTCTTCACCAGATCGTAATTAGCGATTGCCCGGGCGATATGCCGTGCCTGCTCCCAACTAATGGCTCCGCTCACCCGGATTTCCACAAACTTGGTAGCGCCCTCCCCGTCGCGCGCGATCATCTTGGCCAGCTCCTGGGTTACATAACTTAACGCGGCCCGGAACTCTTTGTATCCGGCTGACTGCTCGCTCTCAATTGGTCGGCGCCATTGGCCAGTATTGCCACTGTGTCGTTGGTGCTCATACAGCCGTCCACTGTAATGCAGTTAAAAGATGTCTCCACGGCTTGCTGCAGGCTGACCTTGAGGATTTCTGGAGTGATCGCCAGATCGGTGGTGATGAAGCACAGCATCGTCGCCATATCCGGGCAGATCATCCCTGCCCCCTTAGCAATGCCGGCCATCTTCACCAGCTTCTCGCCCACTGCAAACTGTACTGCTACCATCTTGGGGAAGGTGTCCGTAGTCATTATCGCTCGGGCTAACAGTTCCGGGTTATCGCGAGTGAGTTGGATTGCAGCCCGTTTGATACCTCCCTCAATCCTGTCCATTGGAAGCTGCTCGCCGATCTTACCAGTCGAGCATACGATAACATCAAGGCACTCCACGCCCAGTTG
>JALGTJ010000092.1 GCA_029821415.1 Candidatus Zipacnadia bacterium | reverse complement strand
GATATAGTGCATTTGTGCACACTGTGACTTTTGGGAGGTTGTTCCGGTGTGGGAGACACAAAACTATGCGGTGACAGGCGTCGGATCATTGTTGATGCTCGTCTCAATTGCGGTTCTCGTCGCCTTGGTCTATCTCTACGTGACTGCCCGACTCCGCGGCACACTATTTCTGCTGCTGTGGAAATCGCCGATCATGGCGCTGGGAGCCTATATGTACGTGCGTAGCGGCTGGCGTTGGCCTAAAGCACTGGCGGTATGGGGGCCGTTCGCGCTGCTTGCAGTGGCTTGCCGCTTTTTATTGGACCGCTGGTGGGCGGATTATGCAGCCGGCTATAGGAACGCGCTTTTCGGCTTGAGCCCCGGTGCTTTTACCGCTCTTACAGCCTATGCAAAGGGTCTTATTACCAGCGGACTGCTATTGCTGGCCGTCATTTTCCTCATCCAGGATTTCCTTCACTTGCGTCGTCAGCCGATGAATCCGGATGAGGAGCTGGCCCATAATACCGTTGCGGGGGATTTTCAGAAATGATAGCAATAACTGGTGGGGCTGGTTTCTTGGGTTATCATGTGGCTAACTACTTCGCGGATAAGGGAGAAAAGGACCCCGTTCTGCTGGATATCGCCCCTTTTGAAGAATCGGAATATCCGCAAGCCGCGACATTCGTTGAAGCAGATGTGCGCGATGCCCAGGCTGTCCGGAATGCCCTGGAGAATCGGAACATCTCGTGTATAATCCACGCTGCCGCAGCGCTGCCTCTGTGGAAGCGCCGCGACATCTTTTCCACGAATGTGGAGGGCACACGCACGGTGTTGACTGTCGCCCAGGAGCTGGGTATCCCCCGCGTGGTGTACATCTCCTCGACGGCTGTGTACGGTGTACCCAAGATTCATCCACTCTACGAAGACCACGAACTGGTCGGCGTCGGTCCTTACGGAGAGAGCAAGATTCAAGCTGAGCAGATCTGCGAGCAGTTCCGTGCCCAGGGCCTGTGTGTGCCGATAATTCGGCCTAAGACCTTCATTGGAACGGCGCGGCTGGGCGTATTCCAGATTCTCTACGACTGGGTGGAGTCAGGCTGCCGCATTCCTCTTATCGGCAACGGCAAGAACCACTATCAGCTACTCGAAGTCGAAGATCTCTGCGCAGCCATCTGGCTATGCGCTACTGGTCCTGCGGATAAGGTGAATGATACCTTCAACGTTGGAGCCGAAAAGTACAATACTGTCGCCGAGGACGTCGGCGCACTCTGTGAGTATGCCGGCAGCGGTGCGCGGGTTATGACCACCCCGGCCTGGCTGGTAAAGCCGGCGCTGGCTGTGCTTGAAGCGTTGCACCTCTCGCCGCTGTACAAGTGGGTCTACGGCACCGCGGACACCGATAGCTATGTGGCGGTTGACAAGATCAAAGAGGCCCTGGGCTGGAAGGCTGAATACAGTAACGCTGAGGCGCTGATCCGCTCATATCAGTGGTATCTGGACCATAAGGCAGAGGCTGATTCACACACCGGAGTGACCCACCGCGTTGCGTGGCGACAGGGTGTCCTCGGCCTGTTCAAGCGCATTCTCAAGTAGGCGCAAAAAGAAAAAGCAGAGCGTTCTTTACCCCGGGCGGAGACATAATGGCTTCCTGGACTCAGGACGAGACCGGGGGCGCGCCCAATCAACATGTGGTCTGTGTACGCAGTACAGACAAGGGCACAACCTGGACGGCTCCCCACGAAATTGATGGCCCCGGTGATGAAGCAGGCTACATTGCCAGTTTACAGGAGTGATGTGCTTCAATATTCGGATGACGACGGCCGCTCGTGGCAATACAGAGCGCGACGGGGAGCGTATCCTGAGGGAACTCGTCACCGTCAGCTTCGGTCAGCACCCAGCGGCTGACTGTCAACTCTTGCGACGACATCTGTCGGCAACGTCAATCTGGCAGGCGGTAGCTAACCCGGTAGTAGAGGGCGGTCTTGCCGCAGTCCTCGATATGCATACGCAATCCAGGAGAGCCGTCAATTGTTATGTTCTCATAGGGCCATGATACTGCTGTACCCTCGTGGGGCACCATCTCCACCTTCTGTACTTCCGCCGCCGGCGGCAACGGAAATTCCACAGTACGCGTGATACTGGTGGCCAGACGCGCCTCAGTGGTGCTGTAAGTAACTAATGTGCGCTTACCGATCGCTATCCCCGCATAGAAGCCTGCCAGTTTGCCAGTAGTGCGCTTGCGCCATTGCTCTACCTCACCGTCCGCAAGCACAGTAACGCGTGAAACATCACCAGCCTGCAACGGCGCATTCAAATACGTGTGGAAGCCAGCGTTACGCCGCTTGAAATCCTTTTCCTGTAACTGCCGGTAGTATGTATAGGGATGGATAGCATGGCGCACCGCGTTGGTTGAGGGGTAGTTCCAGGCCATCATACCCATATAGTATTCGTTGCCCTTGGTGAGGGTTACAAAATACGGATCGGTGAGGAACAACAGACCGGAGATGGTACGAGTGGCGATCTGGCCACGGCGATACCAGTTGTCGGTGTAGCCATTCCACTCCTCGCACAGAAAATCGGTATCTGCCCACGGTTGCATATACGGGTCGGCAATGCCGATCTTAGATACCATGCAATTGGGCTTGATGCGTTTGGCGGTCTGATACAGCAACCGCTGGACCTTATAGGTCATCAGGTCACCAATCCCCCAGTTCGGGTCATGGAAGTCGTAGAGGCGCGGGTCAGGAGAGCGCCAGTGGTTGCTGCGCAGGATATCGCAATTGAGGCATCCAGGCTCGTCAGAAAGCAGGAGGCGGACCTGTTCCAGCATATACTCCCGGGCCAGTGGATGAGTCCAGTCAAACAGTCGGAACTCGGGTTCGTCAACATCGTACTCCAAGGCGTATTTGGTCTGGTGGCTGCTATCCTTGGGGGTGCAGAAGGCCTCGGGGTGGTCCTGGTAAAAGGCGACTTTTGTATTGCACATATACGGGTGGATGTAGTAGGCGACTCGGGTACCTTCTGCGTGGAGTTGGTCAACAATACGCCGGAAGCCCTCTACTCCGCCCATTTGCTCGGTCGGGCGATAATCACCGTAAAGGTAGTAACAGGCCTGCTCCATTGTGACATTCATTTCTTGCAGGCCAATGATCTCTTTGGCGCTGTGCAGCCAGTTTACATATCGTTCTGCAGTCATAATCTCCTTGCGGGCGGCAGCCTCGGGATCCTCACGCTGCAGCCGGCAGAAGTCGTCCCAGTAGTAATACTCAGGGTTTGACCACCATGAAGGATGGTCAGGGCTCTTCGCAACTGTAATGCCCAGGTTATCTGATATGGTGCGGTGTTCATCAAGCAGGTCATAAGGTCCAGCTATGCCCGTAACCAGGTAGACATGCGGCATCATCCCCTCCTCACAGGCAGGGCGCAGCGCATCGAAATTGACCGAGAGCCTCTGCCTTTCCATGCTTAAGCGCACCATTCCTACCGGTAGGGCACCGGGCAGCGAAAACCCCACCCAGCCGGCGTCGGTCTGGAGAGCGTAAGCACGTACGGGGACGTTCCAGATCCAATATGGCGGGAAATCTCCCGGGTCAGTCATCCCGGCTCCATCAGCACCGAAGGGGCTGGGTCCATCGTAGGCACTACTAATACCCACTTCTTGGTCCAGTTGGACATCCCAGCGTCGGTCGTGCTCATCTGACACATAGGTCTGCCAGTATTTCCCTTGGAACGTCAGGCCGGGAAAGTATGTAAGCGTGGTAAACTGCTCAATATCGGTCTCCATCCAGTAGCATACATAACCGTGATCAACTGCGAGATGAACTGTGCTGCCCGGGTTCAACTGTCCCACGAAGTGGTCGGTCTCAACTTCGCTCCATTGTTGAATAGTTGTACTTTCCCCCTCAACCTCCGGGGCAAGCGGCAGCCAAATCTGTGGTACTCCACCGTATGAAGCCACCAGTACATCGTCATCCACTTCGTAAGTCCAGCCGTGCCAACGGATAACCGGCCTTAGATCATCTGTGTCCATACTTGTACATCTCCTTTAGCTTGGAGTTGCCCTGCTGCTGTTTGCTTCGTGAGACTGGTGCGCAGCAGGTAACGCTATGGAAGAGGCGGAGCAGGAATGCTACTCCTGCCGGTTTTACAACAGTCTCCTGGTGCGACATTGCTTGATCAAGACATCAATTCCTCCTTGACCAAGGGAAACCTGCGAGGTAAGCGGATCAACCACGTGACCTACTGCTCGCGCCTAGCCGCGCTTTTCCACTGATTTGTCACCAATCCGCAAGTTCCGGGCGTCTGGCAGCTACTCCTGAGGCGGGTCCCAGTGTGAACGGGCGTAGAATAGCATTTGTGGCGTCTGGGCCGGCTTATACTCAGGATCGGCGCGGTCAATATTGAAGCGGACTACGAACTGATACGAAAGGTGGATATTGGTCGCTTCGTCGAGATGTGGCAGGGCCACATGAGCCGTACCATCAGCATCGGTGCGCAGCTTGATGTTCTTTCGGGCCGTTTCCGGCTGGTTGCGCTCCAGATACGAGAATTCCAATTCCTTATTGGGAAGGGGCTGTCCATTACAAGTCAGCACAATAGTATAGGCATTGCGCCACCTGTTGTGCTCCTCGTCGAAATCGCGTTCGACGAAAAGCTTGGTATCCTTCGTCTTCCGGAGCACCTCAAGCCGAAAGAAATGAATACTGATGTGCTGGTCGCGGCTGCCGATCGGGTCATCCGCGCCCAGGTGGCCCGCGCAGGCAATGCGTCCGTCGGGCAGATACTGGATCCACGGCTGGTAGACTTCGCCGTTACCGGCTGTGCCTTCAAGCTTCTGCCAGGTTTGACCCAGGTCATCTGACCAGTAGTAGGTACCTGCGCGCATGCAGCCTACCAGGATACCCTGATCAGTCAGGCACATTGGCGAAAATGCTGTTATTGACAAAGAGCAAATCACCGCTGGGCAGCTCGACAAAGTCAGTCTCAGAGACTGTCTGGCCACCAAATATGGGTAGCGGACCGCGCCAGGTGCGGCCCTGGTCAAAGGAAAAGAACAGGCTCATCTGCATCTGGTTGATTACATCAAGTCGCGTCGCCCCGCGGACGGGGAGGTCGGTTCCTTGCCCCCACTTGGGCGCCAGGGGTACACACAGGACCAGCGCTTGCCCCCACTTGGGCGCCAGGGGTACACACAGGACCAGCGTCCCATCGTGCAAGGTGCGCAGGCGATGAGGGTAACTGACGAAGTTGTCATTGTGGAACGGCGGCTTCTTCACCCAGGTCTGGCCATTGTCGGTAGATTCGTAGAGTATCTCGTTGGGGTGGACTGTAGGGTCTCAAGTGAGTAGCAGCTCCAGAGAAAGCGTAAGAACCGGCCATCCGTAGTGCGCGCCTGCCCGAATGATCCGGCGCTGTGCTGGAAGCGGACTGGCTGCCGTGAGATGACCCGCCATGTCTTCATATTGTCCTGCGATTCCAGCATTACTATCTCCATGCGGTACTGTGACTTGTCGTAGCCGTCGGGCAGACTCATCTCATACCACTGCTGGCGCGTGCACTTGGGCAGAGGTGGGTCTGGGCGGGTAACCTCCTCGCAAGTCAAGTACCACTGGCCGCGCTCACCGGGGAAGAACGACACCCACGAGGTGTAACTCGGGTCTTGCTGTGACTTGTAGACCTGCTGCGACCGGAAATCAACTGCGCGGACGGCTGGTGCGGATTCTGCCTCGTCACCTCGGGTTTGTGATAAGGTAGCCAACATGGCCAGCATTACGTACATAACTACCATCGCAAGCTCGGAGCCCTGGTTCATATTCATTACCTTCTGGTTTCA
>JALGTJ010000091.1 GCA_029821415.1 Candidatus Zipacnadia bacterium | reverse complement strand
TGACGACGAAGGGCAGACGTGGTCGCCGATGCGCCAGCTTGACTTCCGCGGCGACTCGCCCAGTATGATTCGGCTAACTGGCAACAGAATACTGGCGGCCATCCGGCACATGCCAGAAGCGGGTAACCCCGGCATTGGGCTGGTGATTTCGCCTGACGGTGGCCAGAGCTGGCAGAACCTGGGCAACGCGGTGGACCAAAGTATGTGGGATATGGGATACCCTGATTTGGTCAGGCTGGCTGACGGGCGGATTCTGTGTGTGTACTACACCGCCAGCGAGAAGCAACCTATTTCGGATAAGCTGGCCGCAGAACTGGCGTCTCGCGAGCCGATGGCGACGATCTTTGCGGGCGGCATCCGTCCGGCGGCGTTCGGGGAGATCCAATCGGAGATTCGCGCTTTGATTCTGGAAGAAATCAATGGTTGATAATGAGACCAGGTAGTGCAGGCAACAGCGAATGACAACAGCAATGGGAGGGCAATGGACTGTATGACGATACTTGATGGTCATATCCACATTGAGGAAGGGCCACAGGACCGGGCGGACTTTGTGCGAAGAATGAAATCTGTGGGAGTCACAGGTGGCGTTGTGATCTCGACTCCGCCGCCATCTTATACAGGTGTTGGGTCGGAAAGCAGTTGCGAGGAGCGTCTTGACCAGCTCTTTTTCTGGTCAGAAAGCGACGCTGAGCTGTATCCCTTTTTCTGGATTGATCCGTTGGACGATGATGCAGATGCGCAGGTGGACTTGGCGGTAGAGCGGGGAGTGGCTGGCTTCAAGGTCATCTGCTCTTCATATCCGCCCGGCCATCCTCAGGCGTTGGCAACCTTTCAAAGAATTGCCACAGCGGGCAAGCCGATCCTTTTTCACTCCGGCATCCTGTGGGACGGGCAGCCCTCGGCTATCTACAACCAGCCAGCTCAGTTCGAAGCGCTGCTCAATGTGAAGAACTTGAAATTCGCTCTGGCGCATATATCCTGGCCGTGGTGTGACGAGCTGATTGCGGTCTACGGGAAGTTCCTGAATGCATACGCATGTCGGTCTGACGTATCGGTGGAGATGTTTGTTGATGTCACTCCCGGAACGCCACCGATCTATCGCGAAGAGGTATTAACAAAGCTGCTGACGGTCGGCTATGACGTGGAACACAATGTCATCTTCGGCACTGATTGCCGAACGAATGAGTATAATGCCAGTTGGACGGCAGAATGGATAGAGCGCGACCGCGACATATACCAGGGCCTGGAGCTTGGTGAAGAGGTGGTCGGAGCAATCTTCTGCGAGAACTTGCGCCGCTTTGTGGGGGCAAGCAGCGACGAGGTTACTCGTGAAATCCCCCGACCGGCGCAATAAGCTATCTATAGCCAGCTACAGGCCGCGAGGAGCGGATTAACTATGGCAGAGCATCAGATACTATTGCTGGGGCTCGGATTTTGGGGTAGCAAATGGCTGGAAGCCGTGAGCAAGCGTGATGACTGCGAACTGGCAGGGATGGCGGCGGCCTCTGAGCAATCCATTGATAGAGTTGCCCAGCAATTCAGTCTGCCAGCGGAGCGGGGGTATGTGGGCTACCAGGAGGCGATTGACAGGACAGACGCCGAGATTGTGATCATCGCCATCCCGACCGAATACCACACCGACGCAGCGAAGTTGGCCCTGGCGCGCGGGATGCATGTGCTCAGCGAGAAACCATTGGCCGCTAATATGGAGCAGGCCGATGAAATTCTTGAATTGAAGCAGACTTATCCTGACCAGAAGTATCTGGTGGACCAAAACTACCGCTGGCGCTCCCACAATCAGACATTGAAGAGGGCAATAGCCGAGGGTATGATCGGTCAGCCCGGCACAGTGCACATAGAGTTTCGCCAGCCCGAGGACTTGCTTGGGTACCGCGAGTTTCTGGAGATGCCGTTGCTCCAGGACGTCTCTATCCACCACTTTGATCTGGTCAGGTTTCTGTGTGGGTGTAATTGCCAGGAGGTATTCGCCCATTCGTACCGTCCGCGGTGGAGCAAATTTCCGGGCAAGCCGGCCACGGAGGCGGTGATGCGTATGGAGAGCGGGATCACGGTCAACTACAACGGGACCTGGGCGGCGCGGGGCCGGCCCACCTCGTGGGATGGGGAGATAACGGTCACGGGTGATAAGGGTTGTCTGAAGCTTGACTCACAGGGCCTGGTTCGCTACTTTGCGCCGGGTGATGTCGGGGGGGAGATCGTTGAGCCGGTCCAGATGCAGCTTACCGAGCTTGACTATGCCCTGGATATGATGATTCGTTGCATTGAGCAAGACGATCAGCCCGAGACCAGCATTGAAGATAACTATCATAGCCTGGCCATGGTCTGTGCGGCTGAGCAGTCGGCCCGCAGTAATCTGCCAGTCAGGCTGGCTTGAGCCAGGCCCAGGAGTGCAGTGCCTAAGCAGGAGGCGAACAAGTGGCATACCAGCTATACTGGGGAGACCTGCATACTCAATTCAACCCGAGCCGCGTACACGGCGAAGGGTGGCAGGAGTTCGTTGAGACAGCCTTCCGGGAGGCAGCGGAATATATCGATATTTTCGGTTTCGTCTACTACCCGGCTTTCGGTTACTCTCATCGGGGAGTGCAGGTTGAGTCGGTGGGGATGCGGCCCGGGTTCGTGGAAGACTTCGAGTATGCCCGCCAGATGGTCAAGAAATACAATGAACCGGGCCGCCTGGTCACCTTTCTGGGATATGAATGGACCGGCGACCGCACGCGCTGGGGCGACCACAACGTCTTCTATTTTGATGACAACAACCCGTTAGACTTAACTATGGATCTTCCCGAGCTATATGAAAACTTGCGTCAACGCCGGGGGATTGCCATTCCGCACCATACTGGCTACCAGGTTGGTGAGCGTGGCAAGGACTGGGATTGTTGGGATGAAGAGCTCTCGCCGTTGGCGGAGATATTCTCCTGTCATGGCTCCTCGGAAGGCTGTAACACTCCGTTTTCTATGGATGCCAACGCCTCAATGGCCCCGCGGGTCTCGGGGGGTACGATTCAAGATGGTCTGGCCCGCGGCTATCGGCTGGGCATCATCGCCTCGGGAGATAACCCGGGCGGATTTCCAGGACAATGGGGCACGGGGCTGATGGGTGTCTACGCTGAGGAACTGACGCGGGAGGCAGTGTGGGAGGCCTTCCAGCAGCGGCGAGTCTACGCGATAACTGGAGACAGAATTAGGCTGGACTTTGGTGCAAAAGACTGTTTTATGGGCCAGGTCTGCCACTGTGAAGGGCCGGTGGATCTCCACGTCGCAGTGGTCGGCACTCAGGCCCTGGACCGCATAGAGCTAATTCGGAACAACCAGGTCATCTACAGTCACTGCCATAACGGCAGGTGGCAGTTGCCAGCTCCTGGGCAACGCACCAAAGTCAAATTGCCCGTGGAGTTCGGCTGGGGGCCGATCCCTTCCTACGGCTTCGTTACCCCTGTCCGCCACTGGGAGGGGAAACTGAGGGTCAGTTCTGGTGCTCTACACTCTATTGAGGGTTGCTTCTCCTACCCGGGCAACCGCGTTGAGAAGAATAGCAGTGTTGAGAGCAGCTTCCACGTAGTCACCGAGCCGCGCAGAGGGAGTGTGGTAGATACCTGCCGGCGGCAGACCATCGTCTTTGAAATAGAAGGAGATAGCGCCACCGGTGTACAGTTGGCGGTGAACGGGAAGTCGTATGAGTTCTCTCTCGGTGACGCGATGACCAGCTCACGAGTGTACGCAGACTACGATCAAGTCAAGCAGAATGTTCGGGAGCAGTTTGGTTTGAGTGAAGACGAGATCGAGAACCGCGACGTCTACTGGCACAATGCCTATAAGGTCAAGGTTCATCATGCTATCCCGCAGGCAGGCTATATCGCCAGCTTTGACTATCGGGATGAGGCGGCGCCGTCCGGGCGCAACTTCTACTACATCCGGGTAAGCCAGCTCAACGGACAGATGGCCTGGTCCAGTCCCATCTGGATCGAACAATGAGCACCGAGTGGCTTGTTGATCGGTTATTTGATGTGGTCATTTAATAGTAGTAGTCTTAGGAGGTCCGAAGATGACAGATAAAGTAAAACTGGCGTTCATTGGGTGTGGCGGCATTGTCCAGGCGCACCTGGAGCATGGCCTGGCCAATTTTGATGATGTGGAGTTTGTAGGGTGGTGTGACCTGAATCCAGAGACGGCAGCTCAGCGGCAGGCCCAGGTCGGTGGGGACGGTGAGATCTTCACTGATGCCGAGGAGATGCTGGATAAGATAGAGGTTGACGCAGTCTACATCATGTTGCCTCCGTTCGCCCACGGCCCAGTGGAGGATTTGGTATTGGAGCGAGGCCTGCCCTTCTTTATTGAGAAGCCGGTGGCTATAGATCTGGCGGTAGCTGAAAGGGTCGCAGCGGAGGTTAAGAAGCAGGGGTTGATAACATCCGTCGGATATATGAATCGTTATCGGCATTCAGTGCAGCGTGTTCGGCAATTGCTTAACGAACAGCGACCGGTGTTTATGCACGGTGGTTGGGTGGGCAGCGTTCCCGGCGGAGAAATCGGGCGCTGGTGGGTGCAGAAGGATAAATCCGGGGGCCAATTCCTCGAACAGACCACTCATACGACCGATCTGGCTCGCTACCTGTTTGGAGAAGTGGCGAGCGTCTACGCTGTGCCGGTTTATGATCGGCAGCCGCATCCTGACCTTTACACTATTGAGGATGCCTCAATGGTCCAGCTTACTTTCGTCAATGGAGCGGCTGCGAACCTGTACAGTTCCTGCGCCACGCCGGTAGGCGGTGACGTTTCCCTGACGGTTTATGGCACACAGATGGCCGCCGAGTTTACGGATTGGCAGCACGACGTCGTCATCACTCTGCCCGAGAAGGAGCAGATCATCATCCCTGGCGAGGAGGATATCTTCGCTAAAGAGGACCGTGCCTTCGTTGATGCAATCAAGACTGGCCAGACTCAGGGCATCCTGGCGACATACGAAGACGGACTGAAGGCGGTTCAGATTGCTATCGCTGCCGACGAATCTATGCGGACAGGGGAAGTCGTTGCACTTTGAGTGAGAGGGTGCAGGGGCTGGTCCAGCGCGATCTGGACCGAA
>JALGTJ010000090.1 GCA_029821415.1 Candidatus Zipacnadia bacterium | reverse complement strand
GGGCTGGTCAAGAATCGCGAGAACCTCGTTGAAGTTATCCTCGGAAAGGAAGATAAAATCCTGCAGGGACTGGAGATAGTCCCTCTGACCGGCCAGCCATGCCTTCAGCTCGGCGTCTTTTTCCTGCAAGGCTTGGTATTCGCTGCTGATTGTTGATATGTCTACGAACGCTACCTTAGCAGCAGCCGGCTGAGGCTCTGCCTCCTGTCCCCAGGTCGGCGCCAATCCGGTCGCTAGCAGGATACTGATCGCAATTGCTAAAGTGACAGTACGCTGAGGCAATGTCATTGGTTGTGGCCTCCTTATGGTCCACCTCAGACAAAGATGGGTGCCTTGTAACTAACCGACGGCCCATCTCCGTCTCAACCCGCCGAGTATCACCGGGAATGTGAGAGCAAAAGAGCACAAACTGGTGACCACCGAGGGTATTCAGAAAGTATGTCCAAAGCCAAAGTGAGTTTGGCTGCCATCTTCACCAAAGCCGAAGTCCAGGCGCAACGGCCCCAGGGGAGTGACCGCCCGGATACCGAAGCCCACGCCCACGTGGACACTAAGGTCCTCATCATCGGCGCCGATGTCAAAGCCAGGTACCTCAGTGCGGAATACTCCACCAAAGGCATCGCCGGCATCCACAAAGCCTACCAGGGTTAGACTCTTGCTCAGGCCATAGCGATACTCAGCGTTGAACAGCGCGAGATTCTCCCCACGGTAACGGTCCTGCTGATAGCCGCGCAGCGACCGCGCACCGCCCACGGTGAAGGAGTCGAACAGGGGAATATTGCCGGTGGTGGTACCCAAGAGCAAGCGCAGGGCGATTACGTCTTTGTCTCCTCGCGCGCCAAAGTAACGCCTCCGCTCCCAGCGATACCGCTGGTAGGTGCTTTCTCCGCCCAGCAGACTGCCGGCCAGCTCCAGGCTTACGTTCTGGTAACTACCGCTAGTAGGGTTGGCAATAATATCGCGGCTGTCGCGCTGCCAGCCGAGAGTAAAACTATTAACCCGGCCACCCGGGTGTAGCGGAGCGGCCACGATGATCGGGCCGATGGTCTCACCGGGCGGAGGTGGCTCTGGACCGGGTATAGCCAAAGTGCCGATCGAATCGCCTAGGCTGCGGGTGCCTTGCAGGAAGGAGCTGGATACCTGCTCGCTGCGCAGGCCAATGCTAACTCGCTCGGTGTCGGTCATCGGCCGACTCAACGTGATCGTAGCCCCAGTGCGGCGTTCCTCAAACTGATCTTCAGCCAAGCTTACTGCCGCCCCTCCAATGAAACGACGCTGGCGTTCGGTATCGAAAAGACTCAGATCCAGAGCAGTATCATGTGAATCGAGATAAGGTTCGTAGAACCTGAAGTCATAGCTGGTGCGACCAAATAGCTCCAGGTCCAGTGAAACACGCTCGGCGCGACCCCGTAGGTTACTCTCCGACACCGATAGCATACCCACAAAGTTGTCCAGTTCACTGTAGGCACCGGCCAACGAAACCATACCCGTCGGCTTCTCCTCAATCTGAATGACCGGAATAACAGCCTTCGCCGGGTCTTCTTTTCCCTGACGCAGGTCCAACTTGACATCATTGAATAGGCCCATATTATAAATACGATTAATGTCATCAGCGATCTTTTCCTGCTGAAACAGCTCGCCGGCCTGGGTTCTTATCTGTCGCCGCACCACCCACTCCTGAGTCTTGTCCAGCCCCTCGATAGTGATGTCTTCAATATAGGCTTCGTTGATTATGAAAGTGAGGCCACCAAATTCATCTACCTTGACGTCGGCGACCTGGGCAATGTAGCCCTGTTGAGAGTAGTAATCTTCGATGCGGCGCACATCCCTGCGGATTGCCTCCGAGGCGACTATGTGACCGACTTTGCTGAACATCGTCTCTTTGAGCTGGGCATCAGTGATTACAGTATTGCCGACAAAGATGATTTGCTCAATGCGCTGGCGCTCGACGACGCTGATGGTCACTTTGACATTTTCGCCGACCTGCTCATAAGAGACGGCCACGGTATCAAAGTAGCCCAGATCAGCAACTGCTTTACGGGCAGCCTCAGCCTTCTGCGCCGTATAGGGTTCGCCTATCCTCAGGATGTCTTTGACTTCGTTCAGGATGACGTCCGCCGAGACATATTGATTGCCCTCGACGACGACCTCGGCGATCAGCGGTTGCTCCTGGGCGCTGACCGGCCCCAGCAATACCACAGATGCGGCAGCCAGCGCTACTATAGACAGAACAACAGTTCGGTGGGACTTAACCAACCACATAGTTTATCTCCTCTAGATAGTATCAACAGTCTACCAGCCAATCGCAGACTCGAGCCTACCGTGCACCATTTCGCTGCCGGACGCCTATTCCCTTCCCGCAGGACAGTCCAGTCGTCTTACTCCAGCTCAATGTAGGTCTGTAACTGCTCGCGCAGCACACTACGCGCCCGAAACAGCCGAGACTTGACCGCGGCTAAGCTACAGCCAAGCACCTGGGCGATCTCCTCGTATGAAAGCCCCTCATAGTCACGCAGAATAACTACTTCCTTGTAATCATCGCGCAGCTCGCTGACATAGCGGGCGATCAGCTCGCCCAACTCATTGCTCTGTGCCAGGCGTTCAGGCGCTCGTGTCCAGTCTATAATATGTCGGGAGCGACGCTCTCCCTGATTATCTTCTACGGGTTGGTCCAGCGAGTACCCATGATTCTGGCGGCGCCGCCCTATAACCTCCAGACGATTTCTGGTCAGGTTGACAGCAATGCGGTACAACCAGGTATAGACCTGACTTTCTCCGCGAAAGTCATCCCAGGCGCGGTAGGCGTTAACAAAGGTATCCTGAGTGAGATCCGCAGCCTCCTCGGGATCCTCCAGCATCCGATATATCACGCTGTAGACACGCTGGTAGTTATCCTGAATAACTCTATGAAATTCTGCCGAGCTCCGCTGCTGGTTCACGGACAGGCTCTGTAGGCTCCAAGCTATTATGAATGTTGAAGCAATTATACCACAGAGGCCCGTCCACTTGCCACCAGGATATGCCCAATCTGGCCGTCCAGCGTTTACTTAGACAATTAACACAGCAAGCAGTTCCACAAGTGAGGGGACCTGGGGGTAAGAATCGGTCGGCTGCACGGGGGAATCCGGCTAGGGGCAACCTCAGAAGCTACGGGTGTAACCGATGCGGAATTGGGTATCGCTTTCCTCATTGGTCGTGAAGCTGACCTGGAATTTGCGGGGTAGCTCGTAGGAAAGCCCCAGATCCCACTCATCTTCGGTCTCTGAGACGACGGTGTGGCGGTAGCTTACCAGCAGGTCCTCCATCACATATCTGCCAATCCGCACATCAACCGGCTGATCAAATCCAAACATTACCGTGAACTGGTCAAGCCCCAGAGCCTGCTTAATCTGCTCTTCAATGGGGCGAAAGATTGCCGCCCGAAAGCCGGCAGCCAACAGTCCGGTAAACTGTTGGGAGAACATATCAGTAAGGCTACCTCCACCCCCGCCGGCGACCAGGCCCAGCGGCTCAGTGCCCATGATCTGATAGAGCTGGTCCTCGCTGAGTTGCGGCCGGGAGTTGAGAGTCAAGTTGATATTGTCGGGCAAATTCCCACTGATCTCAATAAATATGGTCAACTGATCTATCTGACGACCGTCAACCACAGCCGCAGGAATAGACTGGCGAGCTTCTCCCCAGATCCGGCCCGACAGTCCCAGTTCCATCGGTTCACGGTACTCGCCAGGCTTAGGCCCATAGCGATATTCGACGCCCAGCTCAGCGATACGCACCAGTCCAGTAGGAACGCTAGCCCGACCGGGTTCGAACTCCACCAGGCCAGTAACCAACGGGCGCTGGGGGGTACCAGTAAGGCGGGCTACCATGGTATTGGCTTGCAGTGGGGCAGTGAGACCGGGCGTCTTGAGCACGATGTTCTCGCCCAGCACAACTTCAATATCAAATTGGGGGGCAGGCCGCTGCGGCCCCCAACTATAGGTTGGGCCGCCCCCCCCACCGCCAGCCGGCGGTGCCACTCGCGCCTGGGAGAGGACAATCTGCCCCATCACAACAGCGGGTTGGCCCTCAGCGGGGTTTTTCACAGTTATACCGCCGTCTACCAAGCCGTCAAATATTGGAGGATAGTTGACAGTAACACCCGCCAATTCAATCTCAAGATCTACCTCATTGCTAGCTAGCTGCGCGTAATCGAATTTGTCTATTCGGGTATGACCCGCAAGCCTCACCGCTCCTTCCCCGAGATTGCCGGCGAGATTCTCGATCGTGATAAGCTGCGAGCGATCAGGCTGAGTTTTCATAGTGATTCGTCCCGCCAGCTCGCGGAGAATGCTCTCGCCCAACAGCGGCTGCTGCGCGGAGCTGACCTGCAGGGCCAAGTCAAACTGATTGCGCCAGAAGGAAGTGAGCTGAGTCAGGGTTATGCTGCCGTCCAGCTTGAAGTCAGTGTCATCGAGTCGAGCTGCCGCCGACTCGATAGTGATAACATTATACTCACCACGGCGCTGGACAGCGGTCCTGACATTGATACCTTCCCAGCCCTGGTGCCAACCCGGCAGGGCGATTTTTCCGTCGGTAATATGCACATACCCTTCAATACTAGGATCATCAACTCGCCCGCTGATGCTAATTTCGCTGTCCACCCGGCCGCGGGTCCGCAACTGGCTCCACAGCGTCTGCTCAGGTTCCTCTTCGGCCCGCGCCCGCACAAATTCATCTAACAGTGCCGGGAAGAGGCCCAGGTCAGTATTCTCCAGCTTAGCAGATAGCTGAACCTGCCCGTCAGGATCTAGCCCCAACGGCTTCCACTGCACAGGCAACGTGCCGCGCAGGACCATCTCCTGGTCTCCGCGTTTGAGCAGCAGCATATCAATATCCAGCCCGCTCTCATTCAGACTCAACACTGGAATGTTGGCCTGGTCAAACTTGATCCCCTCAAGGGTGGGACTGTCAACAAACACGCTACCACGAAAGGAGGGTCGGCGCGCCGAGCCGCTAGCGGCTACAGTAATAACTCCAATCGTCCCACCCAGGGAGATCTGTTCGGGAAGCCATTGCCGCCACAGCGCGATATTGAAGTTAGTGCCGTCCGCCAGCAGTGACAGCTCACCGTCGGGATCAAT
>JALGTJ010000089.1 GCA_029821415.1 Candidatus Zipacnadia bacterium | reverse complement strand
TGGAGGCCAACTTGCAGCGCTGGTACGAGTATTTCCGGGCGATCCCGTCGTAGGCGTATGATTCTGCCTATAGTCCACCGGGGAGGGTGGCTGCCAGCATACTTATCTGTGAGATAGAAACGGCAATCTGGAGGCAAGGACTTATGAACAGATCCAATTGGGTCGCAATTATCGTCCTGCTGGTGATACCGCTAGGCTGGGGTTACGCGCAAGCGTCCGGCCTGGATGACCCGCTGCAGTACGATATTATGTCCGACCAAAAATCTTTATGAAGGCTGCCTGGCACTTTCAGATAGACGACGTGCAGAGCAACTCGCAGCGGATTACGGTGACGACCACCGGGGCTAACTTCTACTTCTCACCGAGCACTGATCGAGTCCTGTGTGAGCAGCGCCTGCCCCGGCAGCGACGCAGCTTGCTGCTGCGGTTTCCCGCGGGCGCCCTGGCCGGGTTACAGATTCTTGCTCAGGATAGCGGAGCAGTGATTCTGCAATCAAAGTTTGGTCTGCGCTTCAAGGTCAACTGCGACTCACTGCTAATGATCAGGTCACAACGCCCTGCAGCGGTGCGTGGTCGCATCCTGTTCAAGCCAGTTCAGACCTACTCATATGGCACAGATCACCTGGTTATGGACGCCTATGGCGCGGTCGGCCTATATTCTATGAATGGTGTTAGTGGTGGGCAGAAGAGTGCGGGAGTGCCGGAATATATTTATCAACTGGGCGGTGAGGGGATGGTGTGGTGTGCTATCGGCCCCCCACGGCCTTATCCGTGGGAGAAATCTATAGATGAGCGGCTCATCTGGCACGGCAGTTGGAGAAGTCCGGAGCTGGCGGTGCCCAGTAACGAATTGATAGACGAATTGAAGGACAAGGGCACTATCCTGTGGCTGCAATCCGAAGTAATGCTGTGGAAGACCTGGTATCACCAGGATTTCTTCCCTCGGCTACCAGACGAGTTCCAGCGAGTCATTGACCATTCTCACGAGGTGGGCCTGCGAGTAATGGCCTATGCTTCACCGTTCTACTTTGTCAAGGGCAACGCCGGCAGGGTGAGTTACGATGGAAAGAACATGGGCTTGTACCTGGCGGAGCTGCGCGACCTGCTCAAAAGATACCCAGGGCTGGATGGCATCTACTTTGACGGCGTCTATCTGGGGAGTGTAAAGAATACGTACATTGTCTGCCGGGAATGCCCCGGGTGGACTGTGCTACAATCCCGCGGCTGATACCTGGGCCGATTTCATTCTGCGCGGCGAGGGCCAGGGCTTTGTGAGCCAGAATTGGCTGCGCTTCTTTGTCTCGTGCTACAATATCAGCAACGCCATTGGTGTAGTCTGTAATAATTCCGGCTACTGGGCGCCTACCAAGGAACAAGTGGAGATGACGCTGCGCGCTAACGCCCGCCTGGCATTTATGCCGTGGATACCTGAAGAGTTCACCCGCGAGCAATGGGAAATAAACGTTCGGGGGGTGGGTCACAAGCCGAACTATGGACCAGCCAAAGAAATCAAACAGCGGCACGACTATGCTATGGAGAACTGGTATTGGCCACGGCTGAATCGCAAGCTACCCGCGTGGGTCAAAGACATAAACGAGCAACTCTTCGCCAGTGGCAAAGCCGCCCAACCACAACTGGCGGCCCCACCTTACCCCCTGCCTGGCTTGACCGAGCAGATGTTGCAGTCGGCTCAGCAGGGCTGGCTGGTTATGGACAGCTTTGGCGCTGATGCCCCCGAGTATATCAGTCCTATGATCTTAAATGGCGTCAGCATCGGTTCGCTGCCGCCATCAGCAGGAGACGAATGGACGAGACAGGTTAAGGCTGTGCTTCCTGTGGAGGCGCTTCACAGTCTGCAAGCCACCAACCGACTGGTTGTGAAGAACCCGGCTCGTGACTGCTTCAAGCTGCGCAACATCTACCTGGTGGTAGTGCTGGACGATGGTCGGCGCGCCTCCTCTAAGGTGGTCAGATCGAGCTACTGCAGCGCCGGTAGTTGGATATACAGCGAGGGGTTTAGCGTTCCCATAGGCGAGCCGCTGACCATAGAGCTTCCTGTCCCACTTGAGTAGCGATACGGTAGCTGGGAGGTGCCAACAATGATTATACCGACAGACAGACGCCCAGTAATTCTTGTGCTAAGCGCAATCGGTTTTGGCTTTTTGCTTGCTGCTGCCATGCCCACCTGCGGCGAGGAACTGAGGCTGTGGTCTTATCCACCTCACCCCATGACTCGTCCCCTACGCCCGCGGCCCAGCGATGAGGAGTTTCTCAAGATAGTCCCACCTCTGCGCCCCGTTCCTCAGTTCACTGCCGAACAGAAACAGCGCGGTATGGCTCTCTGGTGGGCCGACTACAGCCAGTTGCTGTTCTCTGAACAGCCGCCTTCGGCGGATGATCTGGCGCGACCGGCAGTGGCTAAGACACCCCCGGGTGAGGATGAGCCGTTGGTATTGGGCCTGTGGGGTATTGAAGATGTCGGCCTGGTCACCCTGCGCGTGCGGGAATCACCATTTCCGGTAACGATACGGCGCGTGGAATTTGCGCCGCGGTATGTGCCTACCCGCTACCAGGGTAGCGACATCAAAGGCGGTAGGGTAGTCGGCTTTGCCACCTACTTGCCGGAAAATGGTACCGGCGAGGTGAAGCAGGGAGCCAACACGGTCTTCTGGATTAATGTCCAAGTGCCTGCCGGAACCGAGGCGGGGACGTACAGGCTTGCTTTTGAGTTGACCGTCCATCAGCGCCAGGAAGTTCTGGAAATCCCGGCTACGGTGGAAGTACTTGACTTCAGCATACCACGCGCTGATATCGCCTATGGTATGTATTTTCGCCCCACTGCCCAGGTAGACCCCCGCTATCGCACGCCCCAACTAATGCACGCCTACTGGCAGGACATGGCTCGCCATGGTATGACCAGCGCCACACTCTACAACTATCAGAAGCCGCTCTTTGCTGAGAGCGGGGCTCTCCAACTGGATGACAATCCCGACATCCAGAGGGTCAAGGATATGATGGCTGACGGCCTGCTGACTGGCGACATCCCTATTATGTTGTTAAGCTGGGGGTTTAGCGAGCAGCAGGCCCAGGTTCTGCGTGACGAACTAAAAAAGCGGGGGCTGCCGGAGTTCCTTCTGTACACCTGGGATGAGCCGCCGCTGAGCAAAAAGGTTCGTGACCAACTATCCCGGCAACAGCCCTTTCGTCAATATATGCGCCTGGTAACAGCTCTGAACGATGCAGCAGCGATTGCCTATGCCGATCTGCTGGACGTGTGGGTAGTACACTCTGGCTTGATATCTCCACAAATCCAAGCGTTGGCCCGAGACTACGGAGCGGAGCTGTGGACATACAACTGTACTGCTCGGGGCACGGGCAATAGTTCCTTCAATAGATTCTATGCAGGACTTTACACTTGGGCGCTGGAACTGAAAGGTAATTTCATCTGGTGCTATCATGAACACTATTCGTGGGAGGGTGACCGCAATGCCATCCATTGTTGGGTGCTACCCAGCGATAGTGGGCCAGTGCCTTCGGTCGCCTGGGAGGCGCGCCGCGAAGGGGTTGAGGACTATCGCTTGCTCAAGTATCTGGAATCACTGGTAGCCGCCAATCCCGAGCGGGCAGAGGCTCAGGAGGCCCAGCAATGGCTGGACCAAATCCGGGGGCGAGTTGACTGGTACCTGACCCGGAAGATGCCGCCGCATATCTATCCCTGGGACGGCCCCGAGCTGTATCCGATGTGCCCTGATTTCGAACCGAGCGAGTTAGCTGCGGTACGTGCACAACTTGTTGAATATATAGATAGTCTGTTACCGTAGTCGTTGTAAGAAGATTTGCCAGTCTGCTACTATTCCAGGAGTGCTACAATGAGTGGCAGTTAACAATTACATCAACTGTCGCAGGAAAGAATGAATGACATCATGGAGATAGTAAAGTTTGATGCGAGCAAGTATCAGGCCCGTCGCGAAGAAAGTGCACGACGTCGCGAGATATCCTTCAGCTTCGCTGAGCCGGATCGGGTGGTGACATGGGCGTCGGTCTTTGCCCCGTATTTCTGCTGGCTTCTTGATGTGGATATCGCCGAGTACTATCGCGATATTGATCTGCAAATCGTAGTTCAGACCTGGGGCCTACGATGGCGCTACGAAAATATTCCCGATGACTTTACCGATATTGGCCTGGGTCTTGATATCGGGACCACCGGTGATGGGTTGGTGTTCGGCTGCGAGATAGCCCGCCCCGATCACACCACGCCCTACGTGGTACGCCGCGTTCATTCCATGAAGGACGTTGAAGAGCTACAGGTCATACCACCGCAGGATAACCCGCAAGTCCAGGAACATCTGGCCAGGTGCCAGCAGTTAGCCGAGCGGGTTGAGCAACTGGGGCTGGATATACCGGTTAGTCCACCATTGTTAACTATGCACCCGCCATTATCTGCCGCTACGGCTATCGCGGACCCCGACTGGGTCTATATGATGATGGCTGCCGAACCTGAAGCCATCAAACTACTGTTTGACAAGTGTTTCCAAGCCTACTGTATGCTCAGGGACTATATGATTGAGATTGGCAGTGTTGACCATGATTTGCTGTATCTCCAGGACGACAATTCTGCCTTTATCAGTCCTGAGATGTACCGGCAGCAGATACTGCCATACAACAAGGCCCTGTACGAGCGATATGGGCGCAAATACCGCATGTTGCACACCGACGGGCCTTCCCAACAAAACTTTCCGGCTTATACGGATACCATCAAGCTGAACTGGATGGACATCGGCGGCTGGAGCAATCTCCGTCCGGCGGTAGATATCTTAAAGCCCGCCGGGTGTGTGGTGCACGGTAATATGAACAATCGTGACCTCTACCGGGGATTCACTGAAGATGTTCGGCGCATTGTTCGACAGATGATACGAATGGCAGGTCCTGGCGGGGGCTATGAATTTGCCATCGGGGGCGAAACCTATCCGGGGATTGACCCGGATGTGCTGTGTCAGACCTTTGAGTACGCTCATGAGGTCGGCACTTACCCAATTGACATTCCTGAAGAGCCATTTCCCGAAGAAGAGGCCAAAGGACGACCCGGGGTTACGCCCTGACGGGGCCAGATGTGTCTGTCATCGCCGACGCCTGATGTCTCAGGCGGACAGCTATGACTTGACTGATAATCCTGCGGCTTAGTATAGTGAGCAAGGAAAGTCAACCAAGCGGCGCTGCGAGCTGCAATGATTTGCGACTCAAGGAGATTGTAGCAACAAATGAAGGAACTGATGCACTTAGTATGGGGGGCTGTTGGCGCGCTGGTTGGCCTGGGAGTAGGACTCCTGGCCTACGTTGCCATCTACAGGGTCTTCCCAGAACAACTGGGGCAAGTTCCGACTTTGTCGCTGATTGTGGTATTTGCCCTGAGCGGTGGCGGTATGATGGGAGGCGGATGGCTGGCTCTGTATCTGGCGGCGCGCTATGACAAAACCCAGCGGGAGAAGGCGCGCGAAGCGCGCAAGAAATTTGGTGCCAAACGGCGCCAGTAGGACTACACTACCCCACGCAGGGAAGGTGACCTATTGTGAGTGAAGAGCAGAGGGCAGGCGAAGAGCTGATCGGCGAGGTTACTCATTACTTTGGCCATGTAGGAGCGGCGGTGCTGGCCTTGAATACACAACTTCAGATCGGCGAGACCATTCATATCAAGGGCTATACCACCGACCTGGTCCAGCAGGTTGAATCAATGCAGATTGACCACGCCGACGTCCAGCAGGCCGGCCCGGGCGAGGATGTGGCCATCCTGGTCAGCGACCGAGTTCGTGAGGGCGACCAGGTCTATCGGGTTTCGTAACCGACGGGCCTCATCCGAGCGCTGCGCAGGCCTCCGATACACACTTTTGTGTCTCAGTTGGCGAACATAACGCTGCCTATAGTTGTCTAACCTTATTGACGGCAGCCAGATTATGGTATAATAATGGTGGCAATGGGGGCGAACTGGATTCGACGGGGAGGCCGCGAGTTAGGGCTGCAGGCCGAGATCTCCGCTGTCTCGTAAAACGCGGAAAACCAATAAATGCCAACCCAATGGCAATCGCCGCTTAACAAAGTGGCACGTCCCCTCGGCCCCGCTAATCGGGTTGAGGTGTGACGTCATATAGATTAGCTACTCACCGGGTGCTGCTGGGCCACCCGGCGAGGAAACTCAAGTCTCAGCTAGCTTCCGGGTTCAGCCGGGTGTGTGGGCTTATCGGAAGCGAAGCTAATACACATACTAAGCCTGTAGATGCCTTAGCAGCACCTCTTCGGACGCGGGTTCAATTCCCGCCGCCTCCACCAGCCGTAGCCCAACG
>JALGTJ010000088.1 GCA_029821415.1 Candidatus Zipacnadia bacterium | reverse complement strand
CGGGGCATCCACCATTGCCGAGGCTGGGCCAGGCCTAAGGGTGGTCCGCTCACAATAGCCAGGCGCCAACGCGACGCCAGCCGAACAGCAGCCGCACAACAGCAAAAGCCGCCCCCAAAAGACGATTGCCCGAGCCAGGTGGCTCAGGCAATATCGTCCGGATTTACCCTAATTGAGTTGCCAGTTATTAGTATACCAGGTTCCGGATATGGTTAAACATAGCTTAGGAGGAAAACCGCAGGTTATTGAGAAGTTGTGGTCAGATGGATGGAGTGCTGATAACTATGAGGGGCGCAAATGATTCTGTATGTGGCAATGGCAAAATCTGAACAGGATTACCTGAGCCGAGCCGCCGAGTCGTTATTCCAGCAGTCTCATACCTGTCAGGCAGCAGTTGACGATAAAGCGCAAGTAGTAGGCAGCGCAAGAAGTCAAGCGGTTGCAGATGCCTTGCGAGTTCACAGGAGGGATGGACGGTGACAGACGAGAGGTCGGCAAGGCCGAACATTCTCTGGATCTGCGCGGACATGCTGCGGTATGACGCGATCGGGGGCCTGGGGAATCGGCATGTGAGGACGCCGAACATGGACGCCCTCGTAGAAGAGGGGGTATCATTCACGCATGCATACTGCCAGAACCCACTGTGCTCTCCGAGCCGGGCGAGCTTCCTCACCGGGCGCTACCCGAGCGCGACACGGGTGGTTGCCAACGGCCAGGAAGTCTTCCCGGCGAGCGAGAGACTGGTGACGAAGACATTGTCAGAGGCGGGGTACGACTGTGGGCTAGTGGGGAAGCTGCACATTGCGGCGGTGTTCGAGACGGTCACGGATTCGGCTGCGGGCTTGCAGGAAGAAACAACTCGCGTCGAACGCCGGGCCGACGACGGGTACCGGGTCTTCCATTGGAGCCACGACCCAGTCAACGACTGGGGCGAGGCGGACGAATACCACCGCTGGATCGATCGAGAAGGGGTGGACCTGCGCGCGCTACGCAGGGCGGGGAAGATCCCGGAGCGATTGAATCATACGACGTGGTGCGTCGACCGGGCGATTGAATTCATCACGAGGGCGCAGAAGACGCCCTGGCTTTTGAGCCTCAACTTCTTCCATCCGCACGGGCCCTGGGATGTGGAGATCGATTCGGTAGCGAAGTTTGATATCAACTCCCTTCCCGGACCGCTCTTCCGCGAAAGCGATCTATTGATGCAGAATGAATACCTCCGCGAGGTGGACTTCTCGTTCTCGCCGGCCGCCCGGCGGCCGGATGACCTCGATGACTGGGTTCTGGAAGCCGAGCTGGGAGGTTTGAGCCGACTAACCGGGCCCAAAGGCAAACGTTTCCAGGCGGGGTACTGGACAACGGTGGAATTGGTGGATCGGCAGATTGGCCGGGTGATCGCAGCTCTCAAGGACTCGGGGCAGTACGAGAATACGGTCATCATACTCCATGCCGACCATGGCCTTGCCCTGGGGGATCATGGTCTCTACGGCTCAGGCTGCCGCTTCTACGACTCCTGGATGCGGGTGCCGCTGGTGGTGGCGTGGCCGCGACACTTTAAGACAGGTCTGCAGGTGGACGGACTCGTGGAACTCATTGACCTGGCGCCCACGCTCCACGAGATCGCCGGAGTCCCGATCGGACGACAGATTCAGGGGGAATCGCTGGTGCCGGTGCTGACGGGCAGGGCGGACCCGGGACACATCAAGGAGGGTGTGCGGGCCGAATACTATCATAGCTTTTTCCAGGTGGACCGGTCGGAGCGGGGAACGTATGCCACCATGTGGCGGGAGGGGCGCTGGAAGCTGGTGGTTTACCACGGGATGACTATCGGCGAGTTGTATGATATGGAGGAGGACCCAGGAGAGTTTGAGAACCTTTGGGAAAGCCCAGCACACGCGGAGATCAAAAACAGGCTCATCAGGGCCTGCTTCGACCAGTGCATGTTCACGATTGACCGAGGACCGCGCCAGATCGGCCATGCATAGACGGCGAATACCGGAAGCGAGCGCTATTTCGGCGGGGGGCCTCCTGGCCCGGGGCATTCCGGAATGGGGGTATTTGCCGCTGTTGAGGGGGATGGTCATTTCCATCCACTCCCCTCCCAGGTGCTGGACGGAGACGTGGCCGGCCTCATCAAGAGCTGTTGGAGCGGGTCCTTCGCGACAAGCCAATGCGCCGGCCTGTATGCAGGGTGGAGTTCCATCCGAAGCTGTGCACAGACTATTATCCCGAGGGTCGCCAGATTCTGCGCAACCTCTTTGCGATTGCACGGGCAAAGGTGAAGGATTAACTGTTGGCTGGCGGGGATGACTTGCGTTCTTCGGCGGCTTGCTGTCGGCGCTGTGAGATCAGCATGCGCACGATCTCCTTGCGGGTCTCGGGGTCGTCAATATAAGACTCGCTGATCATACAAAGCAGGTTCCACATCGCCGGGGTGCGATTCAGCGAGTAACACGCGTAGGAGCCGTCACGGGAGGTAACCTTCCGCAAAAGGCCGTAGTCAGCGAAGCGCTCCACTACCGGCGTGACTGCTTCAACAGGGAGGCGTAGGCGCAGGGCTAAGCCCGCGGCCGTGTCAAAGGTCTTGGGATTGTTCTGCAGATACAAGGCGACATCCAGGCCGACGACGCTCTGCGCCACTTCCCTTATGAATTGAGCGACTCGCTTGTCCATTAGTCCTTTATCCGTGCGTGACAACGGCGCAGTGCGGTTAACACCTGACAAATTGTTCGCTGGGTGTTCTGCAAACCCTTCCCCTCATGTAATATCATACAATTTTCAGCCTTGGCAGGCAAGAGAGGAAAATCGCTACAGCAAGGAGAATAGGATGGCAACTGTGTTCGCCACTGCGCTGATGGCGAGTTATTACTGCGCGTTCAGGTGGGGTGAGCGGCCGGTAGGAGGGAGACCGTGGCCGGTGACGTAGCCGTTATATTTGACTGTGGTGCGACTAATCTCCGCGTGATGGCAGTAGACAGCCAGGGTCAGACTCTGGCTTGGGCAAGCCGTCGGAACAAGCCTGCCCGGCAGCCTCAGGCGGCCAGTGGTGAGTGGCGCATCTGGGATCTGGAGGAGGTTTGGGGCAAGCTGGGGGGTGCCTGTCAGGAGGTGTGCCAGCAAGTTGACACTGACCGTATTGCGGCAGTGACTGTCACTACCTTTGGGGCTGATGGTGCCCCCGTTCAGTCTGACGGAACGCTGACCTATCCAATAATCTCTTGGCAGGAGACGCGCACCCAACAGTTGGCCGAGCAGATTGTAGACTTGATGGATCCAGCGGAGATTTTCGCCGAGACCGGCTACCAGATAATCTATTTCAACACACTTCTGCGGCTGATGTGGCTGCGCCAGAATGCCCCCGAGGCTCTGGAGAGTGCCGACTACTGGCTGATGATGCCGGGGATACTGAATATGAAACTGTGCGGGGAGCTGTCCATTGATCCGACCGCTGCCAGCACTATGATGGCTATGAATATGGGCATTCGTGACTGGTCGGCTAAGATGCTGGCTTTGGCCGAGTTGGACGCGTCGTTCTTCCCGGACTGGGTTGAGCCAGGACAAGTAATTGGTACGGTCCATGCGCGGTCCGCTCACGAGACGGGCTTGCCCACGGGAACGCCGGTTGTAGCGGCGGGCCACGATACCCAGTTCGCCCCGTATGGGTCGGGTATACAACCCGGCGAGGCCCTGCTCAGCAGCGGTACTTGGGAGATTCTGCTGCTGCGCGTTGATCAGTTCAGCCCCACGCGCTTTGCCTTTGAGGAGGGGCTGCTGTTTGAGTGCGATGCTCTCCCCGGTTTGTGGAATCCGCAACTGCTGATGATGGGCAGCGGCGTCCTGGAGTGGATTCGCCAGCAACTGTTTAGCGGCACTCAGGGTGAAGCCGTCAGTTATGAAGATATGATCGCCGCAGCTCGCGCAGTTGCCCCTGGGGCCGACGGGGTTTCACTCATCCCTGCGTTCGTCGCCGACACGGGGCCGACGAAGAAGTACGATACCAAGGGTACCATTCTGGGGCTGACGATGACCACTACTGCCGCACAGATATATCGTGCTGGCCTGGAGGGCCTGTGCTTCCAAATGCGCTGGGCGCTGGAGATCATTCAGAAAGCTACCGGTATCGCTGTGGAGGCTATTCGGGTGGTGGGAGGTGGGGCACGCAATGATCTGTGGAATCAGATTCGCGCTGATGTCAGCGGGCTTCCAGTTATCACGACCTCCCAGCAGGAGGCTACGGTGCTGGGGGCAGCACTGTTTGCGCTGATGGGGGTCGGGCAGTTTGACTCGATTGAGCAAGCCATGGACAGCACCGCGCGGAGCGAAACTGTCTATGAGCCGTCTGATGTGGCCACAGAATATGACGCGCTTTACGAACGATACCGGAAAGTTCCTTTAGCGCTGCGCGACTACTACGGAGAATAGCTGGTTTCTATTCGTGTTCGTGCCATGACGCTAATGCTGGACCAGGGCGTCAACGAACAAGGAGGGGTAGTATGACCGACGAAGTTCGTTTTGCTATTGTGGGCTTGGGTATGGGACGGGATCGTGCCGAAAAATGCAAGAAAGCTGCCGGTGCCCGCCTTGTGGCAGTGTGTGACAGTTGGGAGGAGCGGGGTCGGGCGGCTGGAGAGGCGCTCGGTGTCGAGTGGATCCCCGATTACCAGGAGGTGCTGGCGCGCGACGACATTGACGTTATCGGCCTCTGGACGCCCAGTGGCTTGCACTGCTCTATGGCCGTAGAAGCGCTCAACGCTGGTAAGCATGTCTGCACGACCAAGCCGATGGATATCCACGTAGCAGCGTGCAACGCCGCCATAGAGGCCGCTGAAGCGAATGATCTGGTCCTGGCGGTTGACTTTGAAAGCCGCTACAACCCGGTCAATCACCAGATTCGTGCGGCGCTGCAATCCGGGGCTATTGGCGATATTATATTTGGTGATCTGCGCGTGAAGTGGTTCCGCAGTCAGGACTATTACGGGATAGGTAGGCCCGAAGGCTGGCGCGGTCGTCTGGAGACTGAGGGCGGTTCCCTGGCTAATCAGGCGGTTCATTACCTGGACCTGTTGCAGTGGTGGTTGGGGCCGGTTGAGCGTGTGGTGGGAAGTGCCGGCACCTTTGCCCACGATATCGAGACCGAAGACGCCAGCATCAGTCTTATGCAATTCCAGTCTGGTGC
>JALGTJ010000087.1 GCA_029821415.1 Candidatus Zipacnadia bacterium | reverse complement strand
CAAATCACCCAGGTATACCCCCTCGGGAAAGACCCCCAGGTTCTCTACGGCGAGCATAATTCCCAGGCTGCGCGCATGCTCAGCCAGGCGGTGCAGGCTATCCTTTGCCGCCGTCATCCGTGCGGCGAGCGGCTCCGAATGGGGCATAACATGGCTGGCATGCAGCACTACATGGTGGACCCCCAAGACTGCTCCCGCCTCCAGTATACTGATCTGTGTCTGAACGGCGCGCTCGCGCTGCAACTCATCTTCCTGTGAGATGTCGTCGTAGGGGGCGTGAATCGAATAGGCCTGCACCGGCAGCCTTTGGAAGGTCTCGGCCAGGTCGCTGAGTGCTTCAGCATCGGTGAGCCTGACGTGGCTCGCGGAGGTATCTGCGCTTATCTCCGCCATACGGATATCGGCTTGCACAAATATATCCAGGACCTTGGCTATCGGCTCCTGGGCTATAAGATAGGTGGGAACAACCAGTGATCTCGCCATATTCAGGCCCCTTGGCACAGCATTCTAAACCCGTCTCTCAATGCGCTTAACGGCTACTTCATAACCCGAAACATAAAGCTTCAATATCCCGGCCCTCACCTCTGGCACCAGCTCACGCTCTGCGGCCAGGCACTGGCGGTCTCATCCAGCCTGGTTGCCTGTCCTCCGTTAGTTGGTATGGTATAGACATAGAAGTAACCATCTTCGCCCATATCGGAAGAGAAGGCGAGTTTCTGTCCATCCGGCGACCAGCATAGGCCCGAGAAGGTCTTGACCACCCAGCGCGGCGAGGCGCTGCCATAGCTGTACCAGGTGGGAATGAAGGTGGGATCGCGTCGCCCACCATGGTAGGGCTGGACGGAAGAGGCCTCCACGAGCTTGTGTTCATCCGCGCCTACTGATAGCTGGCCCAGGCTTTCCTGGGCACCGACGATGAATATCCCGGCACAGTCGCCACCCGGCCTGACCCAGGGACCCCGGAATACACCGGCGAGGCGGCTTCCGTCTGGCGACCAGCGGGGTGAACCGATATAGGGCATATGAAGGACCCATTTGACCTGCCTGGTTTGCAACGTGACCACCGAGAGGTTGGGATAGACCCAGCCCAGACTCACGAAAGCCAGCCGCCTGCCGTCTGGTGACCAGGTCGGCTCTTTCTGATCGCCGGGCAGTTCTACCACGGGTCGCTGGTTAGAGCCGTCGGCATCCATTACGTATATGTCTACATCGCCACCACGGTCACTTTGGAATGCAAGCTGCTGACCATCAGGCGACCACGCCGGCGCCTGGTCGTTACCAGGGCTGTTAGTCAGGCGCACCTGGCCGCTGCCATCGGCCTCCATCACATATATGTTCCAGTCGCCGTCGCGATCAGAAACAAACGCTATTTGGCTTGAGTCCGGAGACCAGACCGGGGACCTGTCACAGTAAGGATTGGCGCTCACATTAGTTGCTTGGCCACCATCGCTACTCATCACATAAATCTGCCCGCGGCCGTTGGCGTAGTGACAGAATGCGACGCGACTACCATCAGGCGACCACACTGGAGCCCATAAGTAACCTTTGACCTGTCTGAGCTGCTGATTGTTGCTCCCGTCGCTGTCAACAGCATAGATAGCATTAGCCAGGCTCCAGCCACTGTGCCTCCCACTGTGTACATAGCCCATATCCTGAGTCTTGGTGTAGACCAGCCGCTGCGGACCAGCCGTCGTGCCCACGGGAGGGGCCGATACGGTAGCCTGAGAATGAGGCGGCATAGGGGTATTCATCTGTGCAGGCATCATGGCACTGGCTTCCGGCTGTTCACCAGCCTGCGGTGGTGATAGCCGCAGAAAGAGTTCGGAGCGCTTCTCCAAGGAAACAAGGACGCCTTCGCGAAGGTGACGCTGGGTCCAAACGACCCGCTTGCCGTCATGGGTATAGGTAAGCCCGGAAATCGGGTCCTGCACTACCCAGCGACTGTTGGCAGGCAGACGGGGGAAGCGCAGGCGCACCTGCACCGGGCGGTCAGTATCCACATTGTTAATGTGCACCAAGTGTTCGTCGCCAAGATGATAAGTTCGCTGGATGATATTGTCGGCCAGAGTGGGATCGCCCGACCATTCGATCGGCGTCACGAAGTGAATGTCCTGTTCACCATGCAGCAAGAAGTCGCCTACCCGCTGCTCAGTCGCGCGAATGCGCCGGTCCGCCTCCCAGAAGCTTCGCCACATCTCCGGCCCCAGCTCTTCTTCAAACCAAAGCCAGTAGCCATCAGTGTTTATGGCTGCATCATACATCCACTGCGAAGCGCTGACATTCGTCTCCGGCTGGTATCCAAAGAAGGTGATATTGTAGCTGCCGGCGATGTGGATGTAACCGAGATCGTGTTCGTGGGCGTAGTACGATTGCCACCAGGGACGGGTGTGGTCTTCGAAGTAGTGGCGAAAGTCAACCACGAAGAAAGGCACTTCCGGCGAGTGCAGACCCGCCCGCATAGCCCAGTCATCCACAGCATATCCGGAAAAGACAAAATCAGGCTTCACCTGATGAATTCGCCGGGCGAACTCCCGGAACATCTCGGTACGCCGCTCTGCGAAGACCTGCTCGTAATCGTCTACCAAGCCGCGCTTCTCCAGCCACTGATAGCGCTGGGTTTTCGGCACTTCCTCTTTGACCTGGAGGTGCTTTCGGCTCAGAAACTGGCTAAAGCAATCGTCGCAATAGCATACCCCCGCCTCAGGCCTCTCATACGGCTCCCAATCCAAGTGAACTCCGTCAACCAGGCCCGTGGCCGCCGCCTCTAACATCGGCTTTAGCAAGTGCTCGCGGTACAGCGGCTCATATAACGGGCAGGGCGCAGGAATATTCGCGTAGCGCCCATATCCGTGCTGATACTCACCAGTCGCTGCGACTGCCCGTGGCGCATCCATTTTGGCGGCTCGCTCATACAAATATGAGCCGAATATGCCTGCAAAATAGCGGATGCCGTACTCACGTGCTATTTGGGCCTCATCCAGGTCAAACCCCTTATCCTCATCCCGATCTGTCCGGAAGTGGCTGGTCACGAAAACGGTAGCTCCTACCCGTGAGAGGTGTTCAAGCACCTGTCTCATAGGAACGCCGGCCACCGGATTGTGCTGCCACTGGCCCCAGAAGAATCGTATCTTCTCCTGCTTCCACCATGGAATGACAGATGAGCTCTCTTCGGCCCCAGCCGCTGAGATAGCCAAAGTGCACAGGGCAGCAAGAGCGATGGTAGCGACAACTATCGTTTTGAGCCATCCATCAAACAGGAAAACCATAATGCTCCCCTCTGTACGAAGGCTGGATAGCCACCGACTCATGGTACTTCCCGATTCTCTACCGCAGGCAGGCAAATGCCTGCGTTAGTTCCACCAACGCCTCAACTGAGCTGGTCAGCAGCACTCAGGGCGTTACTCTACTCGTAAAACCACTCCAGCGGATATATCCGGATTACGTGCTCCTGCTTGTGCAGGTTCTGTTCGGCTATTCCCAGTTGAGGGCTGCCGCGCAGATACATCAAGAATACCTTATCGCCAGCGAAACGGACGTTGGCATAGTGAAAATATGCCCAATTATCGGGCAACTGACCGACATTATCCCGCCCCCGCACCCATCTGATTTCGGGGTCAGGTGCCACCCGATCCACATCCGCCAGGCCTTCACTAACCTCAATAGTCTTGAAATGCCCCCAAGTGCGGCCGCTGTCAGTTGAGATAGCTGCCGACAGCCGCCCGCGGCGGTAGCCCCGGCGGATCTCTTCGGCCGACACCTGATTCCACACACAGAGCAAGTCCCCGGTCTGGGGAATCGTGCGCAGCCGCGGCGGCGAAAACGAAGAAGCCAACTCAGTAGGACGCACCGCTGACCAAGTTGCCCCCTCATCGTCGCTGTAGCTATAGACCAGTCGTCCAACCTGCGAACGGGCCATAAATAGCACTCGCCCGTCCGCGCACTCGGCCACATTCGGCTCATCGCAGGAAGTATGTCCCCGGTGGCCGTTGGTGATACCCCGCTCATCAAACCAGCCCATCAGGCAATCAGAGCGCTCCCAGCTTGCACCCAGGTCATCCGAGCGACTGACCGCGGCGATGTCAATCTCGGGGCAGTGCCCGTGCCCTTCAACGCCATACTCCTCCCCCCGCCACACTCCCCTTGACTGAGGCGCACAAGCCAAGTCGGAAGCACCGCTGGAGTAACAGATACGGCTGGGCACCAGCAGCCGTCCACTGCGGAGCTGAATCATCGTATCCCACAGCGGCAGACCCAGGCAATCCACCGGCAGCGGATCGCTCCATGTCTCAGCTTCGTCATTTGATATCCACATCTGTGCTGGGGGAGTCGCCGAAAAGTCGCTACCGCTGGCACTTAACGCCAGCGCGCCAGAATTAAGCCGGAGAATGCCGGTGCCACTCATACCAGCCGTAGACAGCGGCTCGGCGTCGCTCCATGTCTCCCCTCCGTCCGTGGAGATGCGACGCTGACCGTACTCCACAAGCAGCAATGAACCATCAGCCAACTCTACCAGACTCGTGCCTTCGCCCGAGCCTATCCCTACCAGCTCGGTAACGCCTTCCGGCGGCGGTGTGCCGATACTAAGCCCCTCAGCTTCCTCCGACCCGGTAGCCATCAGTACCAATACCGCCACGGCCGCCATCACTGCTAACACGCAGACTGTCATCTTGCTCACCTCTTCTGTTAGTTCTTGAGCAAACCGTCTACGCCGACCTCACGTACCACTGGCCTTCTCGCGAGGCCAGCACCAACAAGCAATACCACATCCCCAACGACCACACTGACTGTTAGCTTATCCATTCGTGACTCTCGTCCAGAACTCCTGTCCCAGTCTTGTCCTGCTTTTCTCTGATGAATTACTGACTACCTCCTCGTCCTTCACCCTCGCGCCGTCGGTATGCGGACCTCGTTCATCTTGCACTTGACAGTTGCCCAACACCCATCTAAAGTGAACACGACTGCGTCCAGTTACCGACTAACAGGCTGTTATCCCTAAAGCACTGGGCCTCGCAGAATCACCTAAAGGAGACATGGGAGCAATGAGTTACGCCAGACCACCAGGCCTATCTGCGAGTTCCCCGGTCTCCGCCGACTTCTATGTAGCCACCGACGGGGACGATGGCTGGTCCGGGACCCTGGCTGCGCCCAATGATGCTGGCACCGACGGCCCCTTCGCTACGCTGAACCAGGCCCGCGAGGCGGTTCGCCAGCTCCGCGCCGGACAG
>JALGTJ010000086.1 GCA_029821415.1 Candidatus Zipacnadia bacterium | reverse complement strand
GCCGACGACGGCAACCCTCTTACCTCAAAGTACCCGCCGGCCCCTGATCTTACCGGGAATTACGTGGCTGTGCGGGTGGTGCAACCGCGAGGCGAAGAGAACGCGAACTATGCCCAGTTGCAATTGACCTACAGCAACCCGTACTGCGGCCAGAGCCTGCCGTTCCGCCGCGGAAAGCTGGCTTTAGATACCTGGTATGACGTAAAGCTGCAAGTATGGCCAACCGATAACGTGTACCTGGCGAGCGCGTGGTATAGGCCATCCGGCACAGATATTTGGACGCCTCTGCAGGACATCTGGCCCGGCAAGCGGCATGTGGTGGCGTACGAAGGCTTTAAGCCCAGGTACGTCGCACTGACAGTCTCTCAGGGCGTCTTCGTGGACGATGTAAGCACAAGGGCTGTCCAGCCCCCTGCCCCGCCGCGTCTGCCGCGGCCGAAACGCATAAACGACCACCGATTCACAATCCTGTCCTACGGCTGGACTACCCCGGATACGAAGTTCCTGCACGATAATGTGGCGGAAATAGAGAAGGTCCCCTTTGACGGATGGGCGACTTACGCGGCCAACCCGCGCCTGCCAAAGGGACGGGCATGTTCGGGCACAGGCAAGGGCGACCTCGGGTGGGAGGTCTTCCAGAACAAGCGGGCTACACGCGATCTGATCGAGCCAGCAATAAATGACTTGAAGAGCACTCAATTCACTCGGCTCCGGAGCAACTACATCGCCATCGTCTCCTATCTAGGCAGCGGCACTATGGACTGGTTCGACGATGCCTGGTGGGGCAATATCGCGGAGAATGCCCGGCTGCAGGCGATGCTCGCCCGAGAAGGAGGGTGTGAAGGCATTCTCTTTGACCCGGAGGAGTACGGATGCGCATTTTGGGGCTGGCCGGCGCTTAGCCAGGATCCGTGCTACCAGGGCAGGACCTACGAACAGACCCGGGCAAAGGTTCGGCAGCGGGGAAGGGAATTTGCTCGTGCGCTCAATGCCGCTTATCCCGGCATACGCATACTCTCCCTACACGCCTGGGATACAGCTATGCGTTACGCCACAACCCGGTGGGTCACCAAAGACCGCCTGCACGAAGTCGGCTACGGCCTGCTGCCGGCTTTTCTGGACGGAATCCTTGAGGGCTCAGATGACCGCACGATTATCATTGATGGCGTTGAGAATACCTACTGGGTTGACGCGCTGCCTGACTTCATAGATAAGGCTCGCCGCGTCAAAACAGAGGGCAGCAAATTAAGCGACGTGCCGGACCTGTTCAAACGCAAGGTGCGCGTAGGCTTTGCCATTTGGCTGGACCGCGACCATACCGCTCAGCCGTGGAATTCCTCCAACTCCGAGAAAAATCACTGGACTCCGCACAGGTTGGCCCTCGTAGTCGGCAACGCGCTGGCGGCTGGCGACGGCTTCGTCTGGATCTACAGTGAGACGGCTACATGGCTGCTCGACTCAGAGGACGGCAAGGACATAGACTTCGGGAGTCCCGTACGCAATTCCCCGGGTGTAATGAGATACGTGCCCGACGCGTATTGGCACGCGCTGGAGAAGGCCAAGCAACGCGCCGAGCAACTCACCCGGCTCTACGGCACAGGGGCGCAGCAGCCTATATGTAGTCCAGCGGCCAGTGATAGAAGGGCACCGGGAACAGATCCGCGGCAAAATCGGTGACCCTTTCCGGGCCAAATACCAGCTTTACCTGCTGGCGGGGGGATAGGGTGCAGCTCTCGCCACCGCGCGTCAGTACCACGCCGTCTTCATGCCGTCGGACCTCTATTTCATCAAGCCCCAACTTGTTCAGCAGACGCGCCAAGTCAGGGATTCTCAACAGCCCAACATAGCTTTCCGAGCGCGGTATGCCGATACCTGCCAGCACTCCCGACAAGCCATCATCCGCCGCTGGGGTGTGCACCAAGAGGCTGGCGTCAAGCACCGGCGCACCCGTATCATCCCGCTCACTGGTGGACACCACCGTCTCATCTTCCCGCCGGAAGACTTCCCTCACCAGACCAGCTACCACTTCCGGGCGCCCAGCATGCTCCACAACTTCCTTACCCGATACGACTACGTACGCGCCCAACTGCTCCTGTCGTGTAGCAAGATAGGTCTTTAGCTGAGGCCAGCGGTCAGTGTCAGGACGGTCAAGCAGCAGCTTGAAGAGGCCCAGAGATCGGTTGGTGCCAAAGGGATGCTCTTGGTGCAGAGTCAGCATCTGTTCAAGGTAGCTCTGGTAGTCCTGGCGTACCTCGTAGCCTTCCACAGTCGGCAGCAAGTCAGCGTTACCGCGATCCAGCTTATAGATATGCTCGCGGCCAGCCTTCTCCCAACCCAGCCGCCGATACCAGTCGGGTATGTCAGTGCCGAGCCATCCCACATCCGCCTCCAGCTCCGTCATTCTGCGGACAAAATCCTCGACCACTGCACTGCCCAGGCCGCGGTGGCGATAATCAGGATGGGTAACCATGCACCCCAGGCCCGCCACCCGCAAGCTGCGGCTACCCACCTTGTTTTCCGTCAAGAAAAGCGCCGCGTGGGACACGACCCGGCCACCCATCTTGATAATACGCATATTCTCGCGGTTACCCGCGCAATACACATGCGGGTAATCGCTGCCGATCGTCGGGGGCAGACCTACGGCCCGGCGCATTACCAGATTAAGCAGGTCCACCGTGGGAGCCAGTTCATGCTCCTGGCAGCCTCGGGGACCGTCTATCTGCTGGTTAGTTGAACTCACGCTATGCTTGCCCTCTCTGGCGGTGGCCTATTCGTAGAACCACGCCAGCGGATAGATGCGGGTGACTTGCTCCTGCCGGTGCAAGTTCTGTTCGGCAATGCCCAGCAAGGGGCTGCCGCGACTATACAGAATAAAGACCTTGTCACCCACAAACTGAATGTTCGCATAGTGGAAGTAGGCCCAGTTGTCAGGCAGTTCACCAACGTTGTCGCGACCTCGTACCCATCTGATTTCCGCATCAGGCTCGACGCGAGCAACATTATCCAGACCTGCGCTGACCTCAATGGTCTTAAAATGGTCCCAGGTCTCACCGTTGTCCTGCGAGATGGCCACTGACAGGCGTCCGCGTCGATAGCCTCGGCGAATCTCCTCCCCCGTGACCTGATTCCACACACACATCAGATCACCTGTCTGGGGGATGCGGCGCAGCCGGGGCGGCGAATAAGAGGAAGCTAACTCGGTGGGGCGGACCGCCGTCCAACTCGCACCACCGTCGCTACTGTAGCTGTAGACCAGCCGCCCAACCTGGGAACGGGCCAGAAAAAGCACCCGGCCATCGGAGCACTCGGCGACACTGGGCTCATCGCAGGAGGTGTGGCCCCCATAGCCGTTGGGGATGCCGTGCTCGTCAAACCAGCCCATCAGGTAACCGGAGCGTTGCCAGGTCTGGCCCAAGTCATCAGAGCGGCTGACCGCAGCTATATCCATTTCCGGCGCATGCCCGTGGCCTTCAATGGCGTACTCCTGCCCCCGCCACAGACCAATAGACCGGGGTGCACAGGCCAGATCCGGAGCACCGCAGGAGTAGCAAATACGACTGGGATACAGCAGGCGACCGCTGCTGAGCTGAATCATCGTATCCCAAAACGGGCTGCCCAGCATCTCAATATTGCGGGGCTCGCCCCACGTCAGACCCTCGTCTGTGGATATCCACAACTGGCGGCCGTTAGTGAGCGCCAAAGCGCCGGACTGTAGCCGCATAATGCTATTGCCTGACACGCCCTCGCCAAGGGACTGGGCCGCACCCCAGGTCAGCCCACCATCGCCCGACAGCCGGTAGCTGCCGCCAGAGACCATCATCAACGTTCCATCGTTCAGCTCTACCAGGCTGTGGCCGATCCCACCCACTCCCACCAGTTCCACCACTCCTTCTGGAGGGGGCGTGCCGATGTCCGGATGCTGCGCCTGAGCCGAGGTCGCCACCACCAACAATGCCGCTACCACCATTGCCGCGAACAAGTCTGTCGGTTGCATACCACTCACCTCTCTGTACTCACCTTTGTTTGTGCCATAATCTAACTAAATAGTTCTTAGTTTTGCTTGCTGAATCCTTCTTGCCACTGCGGGCCAGTGATAGGAACTCAAAAAGAAAGCGGGCACTGAGCCAGTAGCCCAGCGCCCGCGCTTAGCTGTGAGCCGCTATCGCAGCTTCCATTTGCCAGCACCGTCGGAGATTGCTACAGTTAATCAAGCTCCACCCTGGGGGGACACGAAACTGCGCTCGCAATTGCAATGCGCGCCTATTCGTTGACCAGGCCCCACATTATTAGATCCTGGTAGATTTCCGGATAGGCATTCTTATCAAACTGGGCCAGCCACCAGGCAGAATCGTAGGACGCACTTTCATAGTACGCATTCATGCTCAATCCCGTCACGTTGAAGAACTTGATGGCCCCCTGAACAGCGGCCTTGCGGCTCATCCACTTGGCGTGACCATCAACGTAGCCCAGGTTGCTGCCCTCGTTGTGCCGCTCGGCGATGCCGTGCTCCCAGGAGGGGTCGGCTGGTCGGCTGAGCTCATACCAATACATCGGATCAGTGTACGGCGTCCAGACTGACGGTCCAGCCGCAGTCTGCATGAGGTCGCCGTGGTATTCGGTCATGTATATCACCTGACCCGGGAATTCGCACTCGCCCAACTTCGCGAATCTGGTGCGCGCGTCCCCACAGAGATACACCGGCCATATCGGCCACAGCGGGGTGTAGTTAGTGCCACGCCCTGCGTCCCAAGCGTCCATCCACGATACACCGAAGGTCGGACAGATGAAGATCTGTTTGTTCTTAATGTACGGCTGAGTGGCTAAGTGCCAGTAACTGCCCCAGCCCCACTGGGGGCTGCCATCGCCACAGGCCGGGGGCGGGCCGCCGTCCCAGTCCTGGGCGTACATCAGGCAAGCCAGAGTCAACTGCTTGACGTTGCTCAGACAACTGGTCTGCCGCGCCTTCTCCCGGGCCTTGGCGAAGACCGGGAACAGAATTGCCGCCAGGATTGCGATGATCGCAATTACCACCAGCAATTCAATCAGGGTAAATCCTCTTCGTTTCATCTTTGCATTATCCTCTCTAAATAGAATTTTACACCATTATTTACTATATTCCTACCCACATATTTTGTCAAGCGGCTGAGTTTGAGAATTAACTACCAAGGGCAACCGGAGCCACCGGCATCACGTCAAAGAAAACGGGCGCTGAGCTTATCGCCCAGCGCC
>JALGTJ010000085.1 GCA_029821415.1 Candidatus Zipacnadia bacterium | reverse complement strand
TTGTGGCGTGCTGGGGGTTGATTCTGTCCAGCAAATGCGCCAAAACATAGAATTGTTTTCGCACGGGCCACTGGAGCCGGCTTTATTGAGTGCGATCGCCGAGGCGACTGCCGGTCTCCCCGAGAAGGTCTTCAGACCCGATATCAACCCCCACCTATGGGTGCCGCGTGCGTGAGAGAGCAGGGCAATACCTAAGCGTTGCCTCAAGAGACGAAGGGCTGACCCTGGCGCGGCGGTTGTTCTCCAACATGCCGTCCGCCAGACCAGCAATAACACTGTTGACTTGTAGCCCTGACGGCAGTAATGACAAGGAGGTTGCCGATGAAAGTATATGTGCTCACTGATCTGGAAGGACCAGCTATGGTCAGCACCTGGGCCCAAACCCGGGACTACGCGCCGGGAGAAAAGCAACGCTCCGAGTATTTCCTGACGGGCGAAGTCAATGCCTGTGTGGACGGCATCCTGGACTTCGACTCGGCCGCCGAGGTGATTGTCTGGGATGGCCATGGCGGCGGTGGCATTGACGAGATGGAATTTCACCCGCAGGCCAAATTGATTGCGGGCGAGGGTATCAAGCCGCCATATTTTCTTGACAATAGCTTTGATGCTCTGATGTTTGTCGGCCAGCACGCTATGAGGGGAGAGCGCGGAACGCTATGTCACACCTATTCCAGCACGACGGTCGAGTACTTCAAAATCAACGATATCAAGATGGGCGAGTTTGGCTGCCGAGCGCTGATGGCCGGCACGCTGGGCGTACCAACGGTGCTGGTGACTGGCGATGATGTAACTATTGCGGAGGCACAAGACCTTGTCCCTAACATCGTGGGGGCAGTGGTGAAGTGGTCACTGGGACAGGAATTAGCGTTGCACCTCTCCCACGAGGCGGCTTGCGCACTTATCCGTGAAAAAGCACACGAGGCCTGTAGCAGGATTACGGAGATTAAACCGTACTTCTTCCGTGGTCCATATACCTTTGAGGCTCGTGTACAGGAGGGATGCAGCATAGACTGGTATCTGCGACCCGGCGCAGAGATAATTGACGACCGCACCGTGCGCTTCACGGAGGACGACATCTGTAAGTTGCCTATCTGAAGCAGGTCAATCACCGAGAATCTATCAGTTGGCCAAGCCCTCTCAAGTGGCCAGGACTTTACATAAACCGCCGTATGTGTTAAACTACACCCATCGTCATACGACCCGTACTGGGATCTCCGCCCTTCCGACGGCGGTCTCGGTACCGGGCAACACCTATGTGTGGCGGCGGCAGCCTGCCGTATCCACCGGTGGGCGCTGTAAGGAAAAGAGGTGGGCAGATTGGCCCCAGTAATTGAAGAAAAGCAAGAGATTATTGACCGCTTCAAGCGACACGAGTCGGATACCGGCTCCCCGGAAGTACAAATCGCCCTGTTGACGGCAAGAATCCAACACCTGACTGAGCATCTGCAGGAGCACCGCAAAGACCATCATTCGCGGCGCGGATTGCTGAAGATGGTGGGAAAGCGTCGCAGACTGCTTAGATATCTGCAGAATACCGACATTGAGCGCTATCGCAAGGTGCTGTCTGAGCTGGGGTTGCGTCGGTAGCGCAGTCATCGGAATCGGCTGAACTAACTTGCTTTGTGAAGCGTCTCTCACACAGACGCTCTTACATAGAACGCATAGCCACATAACCCAAAGACGTCAGAGCCGGAGCCACCAAGCGCGTGTGGGGGATACAGCGAAAACCGAGCGCTACGGAATGTTCTGTTTTCCCTGTTTCCTCGACGTCGCCTTGGTTCTCCTCCGACTCTGACGGAGGAGGACACAAAGTGACACACCAAGTAAGTTGTGACTGGGCGGGGCGCCCCCTCACCCTCGAGACCGGCCGCTTGGCCCGGCAAGCAGACTCCGCAGTACTTGCCAGCTACGGTGACACGGTTGTTCTGGTCACCGTAACAGTTACTCCGGAACCTGAGAATGTACCTTTCCTGCCTCTGCGCGTAGACTTCGAAGAGAAGATGTACGCTGTCGGAGAGATTCCCGGAGGATTCTTCAAACGAGAGGGACGGCCTGGTGATGCGGCAATTCTCACCTGCCGACGTACCGACCGGCCCATTCGCACGCTGCTGCCTGATGGCCTGCGCAATGACGTGCAGGTCATCGCCATGCCCCTGTCGGCAGATAATCAGAACTCAATAGACGTCGTTACTATGATTGGTGCCTCAGCGGCACTGCATCTGTCTAGCCTGCCGTTTGCTGGTCCCTTTGGGGTGGCGCAGGTGGGCATTGACGACGGCGAGTTTACAATTAACCCGTCGTTCGAACAGCTTGAAGCCGGCGAGCTCTCCCTGCTTATGTCCGCGACAGCCGAGGGCATCGTGATGGCGGAAGTCGAAGCCAAGCAGATTCCCGATGAGAGACTTAGCGAGGCCTTCGCAATAGCCGAGCAGGCCTGCCAGCCAGTCGTAAAGCTCATTGAAGAGTTTCGTGATAAGGCCGGCAAGCCCAAGGCTGATTATCCCCTGTGGGAGCCCCGATCAGAAATCGTTGACTTCGTCGAAGGCGAGTATACTAATGACTTGGCCAGCGCCTTCCAAGTAGTTGGTAAGCAGGAGCGCCAACGGCAGGTATCCGCCTTGAAGAACGAAATCAACCAGCGGCTGGCCGAGAAGTACGAGGATCCCGAGCAGGACGTAGACGCAGCAGTTGATCAGATCAGCAAGCGCCTGCTCAAGGATACTGTACTGAACAAAAAGCGCCGGTTGGATGGGCGAGGATTCTCTGAAGTGCGGCCACTGAGTTGCGAGGTAGGCCTGGCACCGCGAGCTCACGGCTCCGGACTCTTTACCCGTGGTGAGACACAGGTATTGACGGTGACGACACTGGGAGCGGTCCGCGACCAGCAGTTGGTGCGCAGCCTGGAGGAAGAAGAATACCACCGGTTTATGCACCATTATAACTTCCCGCCCTTCTCCGTAGGAGAGGTACGGCCACTGCGAGGCCCACGAGGACGAATGTCCCTATACCATCCGCCTGGTCTCTGAGGTACTGGAAAGCAATGGCTCTTCGTCAATGGCCGCGGTCTGTGGCTCAACCCTCGCACTTATGGACGCTGGCATCCAGATAAAGGCGCCAGTTGCCGGCATTGCTGTGGGATTGGTCTACGAAGATAAGGATAACTATGCTCTGCTCACCGATATCCAGGGGCTGGAAGACCACGTCGGAGCAATGGATCTGAAGGTGGCCGGCAGCCGAGCGGGAGTAACCGCGCTGCAGTTAGATATGAAGGTGCCCGGACTTTCTGCAAGCATTCTGGCCGAGGGCCTCGCTCAAGCTCGCGAGGCACGACTGCATATCCTGGACGCTATGGCCCAGGCAATTGCTTACCCCCGCCAGGAACTGTCTTCGTATGCGCCGCGTATGTTTGCTCTTCGGATCAAACCGGATCAGATCGGTACGGTCATTGGTCCAGGAGGAAAAACCATCCGCGGGCTGGAGGATAAATACGAAGTTGATATAGACATCGAAGACGATGGCACTGTGTTTGTCTTTGGAGAGGATGCGGAGAAAGCAGAGCAGGCACGCGATGAGATTGGGCAGATGACCCGGGAAATTGAAGTCGGCGAGGTAGTCACGGGCAAGGTCGTCTCTACTACCAGCTTCGGCGCCTTTGTTGAAATAGCACCGGGGCGTGACGGGCTGGTGCACATCTCGGAACTGGCCCACGAGCATGTTGCCAAGACCGAGGATGTGGTCAAGGTCGGTGACGAGGTCAAGGTCAAGGTGATTGACATTGATCCGGAGGGGAAGATCCGTCTCAGCCGCAAAGCGCTGCTGGATACGCCGCCCGGTGGCGTGCACTCCGATAGCCGACGGAGCAACGACCGCTCCGGCGGCCGGGGCCGATCTTACAACCGACGGAACAAGTAACTACCTTGCCGCAGCAACAAATCGCCAAGAAGCCAACTGCGCCTGCCAGCATCGCTGGCAGGCGCATTCTCGTTCAGCAGACCGCAAGCTATTGCTTACCCAACGTACAGGCGCAGCACCTCAGGACTAATCACCGTACGACAGGCGGGCACGACGACTGTCTGGCCTATCCCCACACCAGCCAGATCAGTAACATCCACCGCACACTGATCCATACCGATCCGCCCAATTATCGGGGCTTCCTGACCGTCAATCAGCACTACCGGCGGCCCTTGCCGGCCAGCAAGTCGCCGCCACCAGGCGCCCTGCCGTCGCGTCAGGAAGGCCGGCACCAGCGACAGGCCCTGCGCATATCCCAGCGGGAGAGTAGCCACCTGAGTGGGCCTGCGGCAGACAAATTCTTGACCGGGGCCAACCGCCGTACCGGCAGGCACCTCATCAATAGCAACTATCGTGCTGCGCAGCTCAAAGGTGTCCGGATTCAGATCAAGGTCGCATTTGTTAGCAGGCACATTGGACGGGTACTGGCCGTAAAGCAGTGTGCCGATGCGTACCAGATCCAGGTAACTGTCCGGCGCAGTCAGGAACAACGAACTGGCCGCAGCGTGAAAAAGTATCTCTGTGCCCAGGTACTGCTGGGCCAACTTCTTGACAACTGCGGCAAAGGTGTGCAGTTCAGAGCCGGGCTTAACGACATCAAGCAGGCCGCGCACTGAGCTGGTGTCAGTCGCGTCAAAGTGGGTATACACCCCTGTAATCTTGAGCTGCGGGAAGCCCGCCGCTATCTGTAAGAGCCGCACCAGATTATTGCCTGCGCTGGGCCGACCCAGATCCGCATCTACGAATATCTGCGCAGTGGCCACCTTTCCCGTCTGCACAGCCGCCTCCCGCAACCAGGCCAAATGATCCTCGGTGGTGATGGTGACGGTGACATCCTGCTCGACAGCTGCCCGGCACTGCTCCTCGGTAGGCGGAACAAAGGTCAACGTCGGCGCTGTTAGCCCGGCCTGGCGCAGCTTGACTGCCTCGTCCACATAGCTAACTCCCAGCCACTGAGCGCCAGCGATAACGCAACGCTCAGCTACTGGCACCATACCGTGCCCATAAGCATTGCCCTTAACCACTGCCATAAGCTGCGTGCCGTTTAGCCGACTCAACACCGCCTGAACGTTGCTGGCAATAGCCGCCAGATTTACGCGTACGTAGGTCGCGGGCATCTCAGTCCACCGACCGGTACTTCGTCACCAGCGCAGGTCAATCCTCTTATACAACAAGGTATGACAGCGCCGAACACGAATATATGGCCATAGCGCATACCGGGCAGGCTATCACAGAAGAGGTGAGACAATTGGCTCAGACAATGCGCGCTGCGTTTCTGCATAACATAGGCGATATTCGCCTGGAAGAGATACGCATCCCGACCTTGGATAGTGCCGACCAGGCACTGGTGCAAATCAAAGCTGTGGGCATCTGTGGCTCGGACCTGCACTACTACGAAAAGGGCCGTATTGGCACCGCCATAGTCCGTGAGCCGCTCATCTTGGGGCACGAGGCCGCTGGCCAAGTTGTTGAAGTAGGTGCGCAGGTGACCGATCTCCAACCCGGTGACCGCGTAGCGATCGAGCCGGGTCGGACCTGTCGGCGATGCGAATTTTGCAAGTCAGGCCGGTACAATCTCTGCCCGGATGTTATCTTTTTGGGCACGCCACCGGTGCACGGTGCTTTTTGCGAATATCTGGCTTGGCCCGCCGATTTTTTGTTCAAGTTACCGGAGCAGATGTCATATGAAGAGGGGGCAATGCTTGAGCCGCTGGCAGTAGGCATGCACGCAGCTCGCCTCGCGCAAATCAGTCCCGGCGACTCAGTGGCAGTCCTCGGGGCCGGCCCTATCGGACTGGTCAGCCTGCAGGCCGCCGTTGCTGCCGGCGCGACGCTGACCATTGCCACGGATGTCATCCCTTACCGCCTGCGGGTGGCACGACAACTGGGGGCAACATATACGCTGGACGCCAACACCGATGTCGTTGAGGTAGTGATGGAACTGACTGAGGGGCGCGGCGTAGATGTGGTGATAGACTGCGTCGGACTGGCCGAAACTACCCGCCAGGCTATCGCCATGGTGCGGCGCGGCGGACATATTCAAGCCGTCGGCCTGGCGCAGGATAGCATCGACCAATTTCCCCTATTTGATATCATCAACAAGGAAGTAAGCCTGGCGGGTACGTTCCGCTATGCCAACCGCCATCCCAGTGCAATCGCGACAGTCGTAGCAGGAAAGGTTGACGTGAAATCGCTAATAACTCACCGCTTCCCACTTGCCGAGATACCTGAGGCGATGGCCTGGGTAGTGGAGAACAAACACCAGGTAATAAAGGCTATTATCCAATTTGGTGAGACCAACACGAATGAGGAGGCAAACTAACGGTGACTGAAATGGACTGGCAGACGCTCTGGCCGATGATCGCCTTTGCCGGCCTGTTGCTGCTTATGTTTTGGCTGGTTGTCATCCGGCCCATGCATAAGGGACACCAGCAGCACAGACAACTTATCCAGGGGCTCAGTGAAGGCGATAGGATAGTTACTGCCGGCGGCATTCACGGTAAGATTGTAGCTCTGCGCGAGAACGATATGGACGTAGAAGTCGCGGGCGGCTGCGTGCTGACCTTCGACCGCAAAGCTGTCCGCAAACGCATAGACCAACCATAGACCCAGTGAGGTGGAGCTGAGTGAACTCATTTTTGGCCCTGGCTACTGGTGCAATTGCCCTGTTGGTGGCGATCGTTGCCCTTCTCGTGGCTTGGCGTCTGCACCAGCGGCAAGCAGAAATTTCACCTGACACCCGCCGGTTGGCTGCCCAGATGCGGGGCAAGCCAGTGCCCGATGCTCTTGGCGAGGTGATCGCCCACTTGGAGGACATCTCCCGCCGGGTGAGCATCGTCGAGCAGCAGGCACAGCAGCTCGCCGCAGGCTACAGTTCGACCGTCCAAAAGGTGGGTATCGCTCGCTTTGACCGAGACGAGCAGGTGCGCGGCAATCTAAGCTTCGCTCTGGCCTTGCTGGACGGCTCAGACAGCGGCGTCATTATCACCTCGCTCTACAGCCCCGAGGGCTGCCGGACATTCCTGCGAGCCGTCCGTGAGGGCAAAACCAGCCACGAGCTGCTGCCCGAGGAGAAGCTGGCCATGACTCAAGCCCAAGGCCAGGCGGAGAACAACCAGTGAGTCTGCCCGACGGCTTCACACAGCAAATTGACCTGCTGACCGAGCACCTGGTAGTTGAGCGCGGTCTGGCCGACAACACCGTGGAGGCCTATCGGCGCGACCTGGAGCAATATGCCCACTTTCTCAATGGCCGGGGGCATGATGATTTCGCCACCGCCCAGCGCAGCGACGTCAACGATTTCCTCAGCGATTTACGCCGCGACCAACACCGCTCTTCCGCCACTGTGAGCCGTAAGTTGACCAGCCTGCGGCAGATGCACCGCTTCCTGGTTCGTGAGGGGCTTACCGAGACTGACCCCACTGCCAACATAGCCCCGCCCAAGCCGTCCGAGCGGCTGCCCGAGGTACTAACTGTGGAGGAATGCCGCACCCTACTGGAAGTCCCCGACCGCACCACGCCCCTGGGACTGCGCAACGCCGCCATGCTCTGGCTGATGTACGGCTGCGGGCTGCGTGTCTCGGAGTTAGTCAACCTCAACATCCACGATCTGAATATTGAAGAAGGCATCCTGCGGGTGACAGGAAAGGGCGGCAAACAGCGGCTGGTGCCCGTGGCACCACGAGTACTGGAGCTGGTAAATGAGTATCTGATCACCGCCCGACAGGAACAGGTCAAGGATAGCCGCGAGGATGCTCTGTTCCTGAGTGTACGGGGCCATCCGATGACCCGCGAGCGTTTCTGGAGGATTTTCAAAGAATATGCCCGGCAGGCGCAGCTCGCTCCCGATATCTCTCCGCACACGCTCCGACATTCTTTCGCCACGCATCTGCTGGCCGGCGGCGCCGACCTGCGAGTCATTCAAGAGCTGCTCGGCCATAGCTCACTTAACACTACCGAAATCTACACGCACGTGGCCCCCGAGGACCTGCGCAAAACCTACGAGCAGACCCACCCCCGGGCATGAAGCGCGACAACTGCATTGTACAATAGAGGTTGACTTCCGTGCTGGGTTATTGCACAATGGGCTGGAAGAGCCGTACCTTTCAAAGCGTGGACGAATTTGGTGCAGGCAAAAGGGTGATTCGAAATGGCTAAGAGCAGACTGGTTGTGAATACGGCAGGCCTGTTAGTGTTGGTGGTACTGCTGGCGGCAGTGCCGGCAAACGCGGATGATGTTCTGCTGCGTTTCAAGTTCGTGCCCCAGCAAGAACTGGTTTACGACTTCTGGATGGTGGGTACGGGGGGTATGAACATCGCCGGTCTGCCCCTTGCGCCAGAGCAGGGCAAAATGCCGGGTAAGTTGGAGATGGAGTTGGAGGCAAATGCCAGCTTCAGGTTGCCGGTGACTGCAGTGGATGAACAGGGCAACGGCACGCTGGGGTTGCCGGTGACTGCAGTGGATGAACAGGGCAACGGCACGCTGGGTTTGGCGATGGGGCCGCTGTCAATGCAGATGCAGGCCATGGGCAGGTCGTTCCATATGACCATGGACCCCACCAAGGGAACGCTGGAGGTGGACGGCGAGAGCATACCGACGCCCGCAGGGCCGATGCAGCAGGTACTGCCCTCGTTCGAAAACCTGAGCTGGACGATATCACCTCGCGGCAAGCTCGTGGCCATTTCGGGGCTGGAGGAGCTGCTGACCGGTGGTGCCGCTATGCCGCAGATGCCGATGTTC
>JALGTJ010000084.1 GCA_029821415.1 Candidatus Zipacnadia bacterium | reverse complement strand
TATTGGGGGCGCCGGTGGCGCTGTTGGCGGGGTGATCGGACAGATAGCCTATAGCGCGTTCAGTGGTGGTAGAGATGTGATCAGCTTCTCTGCCGTTATCCTCCAAATAGCTGTGCGTGCTTTCGCCTGGGGCCTGGTGGGCCTGTTCATCGGATTGGGTCAGGGCGTGATGATGCGAGCTTACCAGAAGATAATCAATGGCCTGATTGGAGGAGTTGTAGGTGGCTTCTTGGGCGGATTGCTGTTTGATCCAATATCACTGGTTTTTGGCGGTATCTCGTTAAGCCTGACCGGTGAGGTCAGTGGCTGGCTGAGCCGGATGGTAGGAATGTCGGTACTGGGCCTGTGTACTGGGGCAGCTATTGGTATGGTAGAAGAGATTCGCAAGGAGGCCTGGCTGACCATCGTTGCGGGCCCCCTTAAGGGTAAGCAGTTCATCATCTACCGGTCGCCGACTATCATAGGCAGCAGCCCGAAGGCAGCTGTCAACGACCAGTATATCAGCCGGCGGCAGCTTCGTGAGGGTGACTATGTGACGATTGGGCAGACCATCCTGCGCTACGAGACGCGGACGATTGAGCAACCGAGCCAGTAGAGCAGGAGGGATTAGCGGCAGACGGGCTTCTCTGCCAGGTAAAGGACCTGCCGCTGATATCCGGCAAAGGGAGTAGCCTCATAGTCACCGTAGATCGCCGTTTTCCGAAGGCCGGCCGCGGCCATCATTTCGTCAAGCTCATCAATGCCGTAAAGACGAATTGAGGCCTGGTGTACTACCGGTCCGTTCTCTGTCTGACGCCACTCGCTTATAAGGCGATGAGCTGCCTGATCGTAGCGGCAACGGAGGATGAAGCGCTGGCCATCGGTTGTTTCCATTGGTAGGTAGTGGGGAGCGAACATAATCTGGTGCGGGCGATTGCGGGTCTCCAGCAGGAACTTGCCGCCAGGGCGCAGCACCCGCGCGCTTTCAGTCAGAATGCGCTGGTTGTCCGCTTCTGACTCGCAGTATCCAAAACTGTTAAACAGGTTGAGGACTACATCAAACAAATTATCGGCAAAGGGGAGTTGGCGTGCATCTGCGCGTACGAGGAACGCCTGGACCCTGTCCTTCTCCAGCCAGCGACGAGCCTTTGCCAGCATCAGCGGAGCTATGTCAATACCGAAGACGATGTGGCCACGTTGGGCCAAAGGCACCACATGGCGACCATATCCACAGCAGACATCAGCAATCCGCTGTTGGCCTCGTATCTTCAGTATGCGAATAAGACCAGCTACTTCACGTTGGGTTTCCTCGGCATCCGGAAATCGGGAGAGGTCCAGCGAGGAACGCTGATTGAAAAAATCTTGCCACCAGCTATTGGCGCGCCCGGTCATCAGTCGCTCAGCAGACTCCTCAGGTCAACAAACTCTTCAGGCTCGCCCTCGTCTGCTGCTGGAGATTTTGCCCGCAGGCGTACGGTACCGGTTGCCACCAGGATCGTCGCTGCCTGCGCTGCCAACATTGCCACCAGATCCTGATCCTCGGTACTGAAAGGCTGGGCGCGTTCGTCAAACAGGGCGACGAGGCCGAGGGTCTTGGTGCCCACTGCCAAGGGCTGTGTCAGCACTCGGCGCATTCCCTCGTATACGAGAAGATCATCGGCCAGTTGTGGGTCGCTGAGCAGATCGTTAATAACCCGGCGCTGACCGGATGCTGCTGCTTGGCCTAACACGCCTGAACCGAGGGGGATGCTGTGCTCGCGTAGCTCGCGGCCGGTCTCGCCGATGTAAGCGATTGGCGATAGCTCATTGAGGCTAGGATCTTTGCGGAAGATTACGCCTGCATCCGCTTGTACTAAGTTGGCTGCTGTCGTTAGCAGGTGACGCATAATAGCTTGAGGACTGTGTACCTCGGACAGACGGGAGCCGAGCTTCATCAGCGTTTCCAGTCGCCCCTGTAGCTCGCTGACACGTTCTTGGAGTGTGGCTTGGGTCTGGCGCATCCGGCGGTTGATCTCGTCTAACTCAGCTAGCATGCGTTGACTCTTGCTTAACAGGTCTCGGCTGGCCAAGCCTCGTTGGAGTGTGTCTACGAGCTGCTGGGGGTCAGCAGGCTTGCGCAAGTAGTCGAAGGCGCCGTAGCGTACTGCTTCAATAGCTGACTCCAGCGACGCATAGCCGGTGAGGATGATGACAACGGGGGTAGGGTCCATTTGTCGGGTGGCTGCTACCACCTCCATGCCACCAATCCCCGGCAGTACCAGATCAATTACGGCAGCATCAAATTGGCTTGTGTGGAGTTTGGCCAGCGCCTCTTCGCCGGTGGCGGCCGTAGCCACGTCGTAACCTTTTTCTGTCAAAGTCTTCTTGTAGAGGGCCGCAACTGAAGGATCATCGTCGACTACTAGTGTTCTTGGACGGCTATCATTCATGGGCCGCATCCCCGCCCAGTTTAGTAATGCCGGCTGTTGGCTGAGCCTTCACATGGTTATCATAATGAGACCATTTCAGATATACGCGGTTGGCTCGATCACAAAATTCACGAGATCGTTCTCTGCCGGCTGCCATTGAACAGAGACAGATTGAACCCATCCCATAGGTGGGCCTGTTTTCAGCTCGTTGACAAAACGCTCCAGAGCCTGCCTATCGCCTTCGGCAACTGTCTCTACAGCTCCGTCTGTGCGGTTCCGCACCCACCCGACCAATCCCAGTTGCTTAGCACTGCGAAGCACAAAGTATCTGAATCCTACTCCCTGCACTCGGCCTGTTATCACTGCGTGCACTCTGCTGGCTTCCGGCATAGATGACACTCCCCGGCCACCTGCTGGGTCCGGTGGTGGAGAGAGTGGTCGGTAAACTATAGTTTCTTAACCAGTATTAACCACTCGGTGAATCTGAGCACCCATGATAGCACAAGTAAGCCTACGATTATAATGAAGAAGGCCTGGACCGTAGGGGTGTTAAGCTGTTCAAACCAGTAGTGTGGGTCCACCTGCGAGCCGTATGTGAACTGGCTTGCTATATTGGCCATGCCCTTTATGGTCAAATCATACAGCTTCAACAGGGGCTGATAGAATATGAAGAATGCCACAATGGTGCCGATCGCCATAATTGGGTTTACAAAGCGAAACTTGGCCCGCTCGTGCTCTAGATAGATAGGGCATTGGGCGCAGAGGATGGTCCGCTCTCGTTGCACTGGAGCGTCGGCCCGAAGATCAGCGCGTATATATTCCTGTTGGCGTCGGCGCTGTTGGCTATCAGAGGATGCGCCCACGCCTCCAGTACGAATGAGCTGCTCCACCAGACCGGGATCGCACATACAGCCTCGTCCGAACCGCCAGCATGACCTGTGCGCCTTGAAAGCCGGGCAGATCTCTCGTATAGCTTGGTGGCAGAAAGGCATATTCCAGCAGGGCGTCCAGGGCCAGATTGTCTTAAGGTGATCTCGTTCACCTGGCTTCGCTTTCTCTTTTGCCTGCGGCCGAGCTTGCTTGAGTGTAGTTCCGCTGTATGCGACTTGGTTGTATACCTCATACAGAATGCGGAGGCCGACCAGGACAACTATAATTTTTCCCGTCAAAGTCCCCCAGTAGAGCACTTCCTGCGCTGCCGGACTGATGGCTGAACGGACATTGCTGGAGATGAGCAAGGGAATACCCAACAGGTAGCCCAGGCCGATAATTCCCGCTAAAACAGACCAGGCGATCTCTTCAAAGGTGAGCAGAATAAGGCAGATTGTTGACAAGCCGGCACTGACCGCCAACACTTGCCCAGTCAGTTGGAGATTAGCGATGATGCGAGGAGGCGTGTAGGGGCCTAGCTGCCCGCTGAAGATTCCGTAGAGGATATAGATGGTAGCAAGTACCGTCACTGCCAGGCTCCACTTCAGAATCGTCTCGGCGTACTTTGTGACGCTATCCCAGCGCTGTTCTGCCAAGTATAGCCGAGCTGGTCGTTCGGATTGCCGGCGACTCATTAAGACCTCTCTCCCATCACAAGCCAATTTGAGTGCGAAGCCATCCTGTTGGCCTTTGCGGTAGACAGTTGGTTATTGTTCCCTACTCTTCACACGCTTTCTCTTCTGTTCTGCAGCGCGCTGGGCATCTTCGCGCTCCTTGTCCAAACGACGGAGCATCTGGCGCATTTCGGTGGCATTACCTGCGTAGAATTGGGCCGTCTCGGCGGAAATAACTCCCTGCTTGTAGAAGTTAAGCAGGGCTTGGTTCATTGTTTGCATACCCCAGTGGGTGCCCTCGTAGATAGCATTCTCAATGTCAGAGGTTGCTCCGTCCTCAATATACTGCTGAATCGTAGGCGTTACGATCATTATCTCGACGGCTGCAGTCCGGCCGGGAAGGTCAGCGCGGGGAACTAGCTCCTGGGCCAGTGTTGCCACCATAGAATCACTCAGGCGCATGCAGATTTGCTGGCGTAGGTCGGGGGGGAACATATGGATGATACGCTCTATAGTCTCGGCTGCTGACTTAGTATGAACTGTGGAGAAGACCAGGTGCCCGGTTTCCGCAGCTTGCATTGCGACATTGAATGTTTCAACATCGCGCATTTCACCGATGAGAATAATATCCGGGCTTTGCCGCATGACGTACTTCAGCGCATCTTGGAAGCTCTCTGTGTCAATCCCGACAGCCCGCTGAGTAAAGATACAGTGGTGGTTAGTGTAGACATACTCAATTGGGTCCTCAATGGTGACGACGTGTGCGCGCCGATTGTCATTGATGTGCTGAAGCATACTTGCCAGGGTCGTTGACTTTCCGCAGCCAGTCGGACCGGTGACCAACACCAGGCCCTGAGGGCGCATTGCGATCTCTTTGAGCACTTGTGGCAGACCCAGGCTGTCGATGGTAGGTACCTCAACGGGAATGAGGCGCATAGTCAGCCCAATGTTGTTCTGCTCTTGGAATATGTTGATACGCAGTCGCGCGATATCTTCGAACGTCAGGCCGATGTCTTTTTCATGATATTGCTGGAACGTGGCCCAGTCTTGCTCATTCATTAACGACTGGGCTATCTGACTGGTGTCCTCAGGGGACAGTTCTGGGGCGTCGGGAACTGGCTCGATCACGCCCTTAACTCGTTGGTAGGGTACCGTGCCTGCCTTGAAAAACACGTCAGAGGCGTTTATTTCTGCCGCTTGTCGAATGATGCTCTGCCAGTTGATCAAGGTATTACCTCCTGCTCTTGTCTACCATTTGTTGGTTAGCTGTGCAGACCTGAATACCGAGGTTATCAGTTTGAGGCATATCTTAACAAAAAGAGCGCAACGAGGCAAGCCTCGTCACGCTCATGATGTAGAACATTGGTGGAGCAGGCGGGATTCGAACCCGCGACCTCCTCCATGCCAAGGAGGCACTCTCCCCCTGAGCTACTGCCCCAACTATATTGTAAGAAGTATAACAAAGAGCCGGCCCGGCGTCAAGAGGCCATCCTCAATGGTATCCTGCGGTTGCAACTGCCAGTTCTTTGTGTTAAACTTTGTACTAATGAACCTCGAAGATCTGGCGAGTTATTCGGGCCAATCAGTGGCGGTAATTGGTGGCAGCTTTGACCCAATTCACTACGGGCATTTGCTTTTAGGCGAACAGGCGGGGGAACGCTACGGTGTGGGAGTAGTTATCTTTGTGCCCAATCGCCTCTCGCCACTTAAGAACCAAGCAAGTGTCTCGGCTGCACAAGATAGGTATGCTATGGCGGAGCTGGCCGTGGCTGACAATCCTCGTTTTGCCGTCTGTGATTGTGAAATAAATCGTCCCGGCCCCTCCTACTCGATAGATACCATTCGGGCGCTTCGGCAA
>JALGTJ010000083.1 GCA_029821415.1 Candidatus Zipacnadia bacterium | reverse complement strand
ATATGCTCTTATTGGGTATAACACAATTGCGTTATGTGGCTTAATCTTCGCACTCAGATAGCCGATTGGTTGTATAGGCGATGACTATGGAGCAATCTCGCCAATATTACGCAGTAATCGTGCTGGTGACAATTGCACTGTTGGGGCTTGCTGGGGGACTGCCGGCGAATGAGGAGAAGGCAGACCCGAATTGGGTGCTTCTGCCCGTCGGCGCCAACTCAGTGCGAGTTACTGCCCCGGCTGCGTGGCATTTATTGTCCCAAACTGCATTGCCGGAGGGAGGGGTGTCCGCAGTCATGGTCCAGGAGAAGTCGGAAGCGCGTATCACGCTAACAGTGCGGCCAGCCTTTAGCCCCGTGGAACTGACGAGCCTACAGGCAACCCTGGAAGAAACCCTCCGAGCCTACAAACAGTTTCATGTGACCAGAGCAAGCCTTAGCGAGGTTTGCGGTATTCCGGCGGTCACTGTGGCCGGCACTTTGCTGGAGGATGGAACCGACCTGCAAGCGCGAATCTGGGTGCTGGCCGCCTCCAACCACCTCTGGGAGCTGACCTTGACATTCGCAGACCCAGCGGAGTTGAACCCGGGCGAAGTCATCACCCAATTAGTGGGCAGCCTGCGTATCCGCACCAGCCATCAGCAGCAATGGGCTAAACTGAGTAGCAGCCAACAGGCCGTGCTGTCCTATCAGACAGATCAGAAGAGCCAGCAACATACAAGCCAAACCGCCCACGCCCGTACGGGTAAACACGCGGAGGTCCTCATCCGTGACGTGGACAGTTGCCTGCGGGAGGTTACCGTAGGCACTGCGCTTGACGAGGATGATGAGCTTGTGAATGCTGGAAGCAAATTCCCTGCCGATATTGCCCAGTTGGTTGTTCTGCTACAAGTGAATGGTGCCCCCAGCCATACGCAAGTCACTGTACAGTTGTTTCATGGTGATCGCTTGCTGCTGCAACAGCCAATTCTGGTCTCCGGCACACATAGGTTTGCCGTAACGATCTATCCCCGTCAGGCTGAGACTTTCTTGCCCGGCCAATATCGCTGCCAGGTGAAGGTGAACGACCACATCGCCTGGCAGCTACCGATCCAGATCGGCGAGTAAGTCCTCTGATTCATAGCAGTTTTCTTCGTGAGCCGCAATTGCCGTCAACCTCGTTGGCCGGTATGCCCCTTGGCCAGAAGAATAGATGTTGCATCGCAGCCTCAGGTCTTGTAGTATGTACAGAGAATTCCTCACAGATATGACGTATCCGCACGGAAAGGGCCGCCATAATGAACTGGCTGGCAACGCTGATCCTGCAATGGTACAAGACTGATCGACTATTATATGCCTGTGTGACCATAGGTGCGGTAGCTGTTATCGGTCTACTCTTTGGTATATTGGGTAGCTGGATTGCTCGCAAACTTGGTCTGGATACCTCGCGGCTGAATCACAGCTAAAACAGGAGCCTCCTAAGTGTTTTTCCCCATTACAGGAGTTAACATAGCAGTTTGGTACCTGGTGGGCATTGGCTTTGCCGTCGGAATGTGTGGCGGTTTTTGGGGAGGAGGCGGGGGGTGGATCCTCACTCCCGCTCTTTACGCAGTAGGAGTCCCAATGAACATTGCGGTGGGCACCAGCCTGGCCCAGATGGTGGGGCAGGCAATCGTCGCCACCTTCTGGCATCACCGACTTGGCAATATCTCGGTGCGGGTAGCGGCTATGATGATACCGGGAACAATAGTGGGGGTGGAGATTGGAGCCCGGATTATGGAGGTGCTGAAGACCCACGGGGAGGCTCACGTCAACCAGGTGATTAGTGTTCTGTATATCATCTTGCTTAGCGGCCTGGCCATCTATACATTAGTCGAGTCGCTATGTTCGCAGCAAGCACTGGCCCGCGCCCACCAGCAACAAACAGATGATGAAAAGACCCCCTCCAACCAGCGCTCCGCCGTAGCTGACCGCGTCTTGGTTGATGCGGCTCATTATCTGGCCCAGTGCCGAATACCTCCGATGATCCGATGTCCGCTTCTGCGCGTGGAGCGTATGTCCTTCTGGGTTATATTCTTGGCGGCCATGCTGACCGGCATTCTGGCGGGTCTCCTCGGCGTTGGCGGAGGATTCCTACGCGTTCCGACGCTGGTCTACCTGATTGGCTGTCCCACGCACGTGGCGGTAGGCACAAGTATGTTCGCTATTATAGTCTCCGGTGCATTTGGTGCATTTACCCATGCCTTAAAGGGGAATGTGGATCTGCTGATTGCCCTCTGCATGCTTATAGGGGCAGCTATTGGCGCGCAGATTGGCAGCTTTGCGACACGCTATGTGCAGGGCACCCAACTGCGGGTTATGTTCGGAGTAGCACTTGTCGTTGCAACTGCTTCTATCGTCGTCAAGAACTTCTTTAATATGCCCGTCCTGGCCATTATGCTCGTAGCGGGCATAGCTGGACTTATGACACTAATTATTATCACATTGCTAATACGAGGCGTAGCTCAAGCTGCTCGTGCTCAAGCCGAGCAAGCAGCAGATCACTAAACAGTTGTCGCTTGGCAGGAGCAAGTTCCAGAGCGGATAGGACCGATTGGTAGGTCAGGAGGCAGTATTAGGTCAACTGACCCACATTCGCAAGTCATCATCGACAAGAGTAGACATAACCTTGTCCCCGACGGTGCTGAGGGCCTCAATATCCTCGGCGCTAAGTTCCCAGCCCGTTGCCCCAACATTTTCTCTAACCTGCTGCGGATTGCGTCCCCCCACAATAGCAGCAGTTATTCCCGGCTGCTGCACCACCCAACGAATTGCCGTTTGGGCAGAGGTCCTGCCATAGCGCTTGCCAATTTCGCGGACGGTCGTGACTGCCTCAAGAGCTGCCTCAAACGTAGGCGACTGAAAGAGCTTACTGCGCGACCGGTTATCTTCTGGCCCCGGGCGGTTGTCAGAATTGAATTTTCCGGTAAGCAGCCCCTGGGCCAACGGACTATACGCCACTATGCCTATATCATTTTCTATGCAGAATGGAACGATGCTCTTTTCGATATGCCGGAAGAACAGACTATAAGGAGGTTGCAGAGAGTCAAAGCGCCCTACTGCCAATGCCCGCGACATCTGCTCGACAGTAAAATTGGAGACACCGATATGCCGGATATTACCCTTTTGCTGTTCAGTAAGTAGCGTCTCCATGGTCTCTTCCAGCGGGACTTCAGGATGATCCTTGGCATACTCATAATAGGGGTTAGGCCAGTGCACCTGATAGAGGTCAATATAGTCGGTGCGCAAGCGTCGCAAACTCCCAGCCAGTGCCTCCGGCAGCTTTTCGCGACTTAAGTGCTGGGGACTAACCTTGGTGGCAATGATAAGCTCCTCACGGTTATGGTCCTGCAGCGCTTGACCGATGATCTCCTCAGAATGCCCCTCACCGTAACCCTCAGCGGTATCCAGCCAATTGATGCCCAGCTCAATGGCAGTATGGATAGCATCAATGGACTCTTCGTCCCGCACATTGGTCCAACCGCTCTTGCCCATTATCCAACATCCCAGCCCGATTTCCGTGAGCCAGAGATCGCTTTTGCCTAACTGGTACCGTTTCATTACTCAAGTCCCCCGATTAGTTGTCAGAGTTGCGTTTTTCTTATTAGGCTTCGCTATCTGCTTATCCTCCCTGCAGTCATACAGAAGAAGGGAACAGCCATCTTGAGCACGAACAACAAACGTGACTGCGACGGATTCTATCGATAAAATGAGGTGTCGTTATGATCAAGGCAGGCTTTGCTGAAAAAGTAATTACCCCCCCAGTACCTACGTATTTAGCAGGATACTTCCACGAGCGGATTGGCAATCGCGTCCGTGACGACCTGTACGCAAAGGCCGCTGTGTTTGAAGCCGACGGTGCGCAAGTAGCGCTGGTCGTGTGCGATCTGGTGCATGTGACAGCAGAGATAGTCAAGCCCGCCAAGGACATCATTGCTGAACAGGCAGGCATACCACCGGAATCGGTGATGATTTCGGCCACGCACACTCATACAGGGCCCGAGATCTCAGCTCGGAAGGTGGCACCGGTGGCCGTGCCACTGGATAGCGACTATGTTGCCCGTTTGGCCCCCACAATCGCAGAAGCTGTGGAGGAAGCAGCCGCTAACATGTTTGAGGCGCAGTTACGACCCAACACCGGCCAGGAAGCAGAACTGTCGTTCAATCGCTTACTACGGATGCGCGATGGAACTGACCAGTTTGGGTGGGACGGTGACCCCAGGGAAGTGGCGGGCATCGCTGGCCCAATTGATCCGGAGATGGTGGTGCTCGGCATTTATGACCGCGGAAGCAACCTGCGTGGCATACTAATCAATTTCGCGTTGCATGTGGACGTGATTGGTGGAGGTGGCGCTGACTTCGTATCAGCCGACTGGCCCGGAGAACTAGCGCGAGCAATCCGGGCACTCTACGGCGAGCAGGTAGTTACGTTGTTCTTGCAGGGCAGTTGTGGGGACATCAATCACTGTACACATCGCTCAACTGAACTACCTACCGCTCTGGAGCCTAAAGCAGTCCAACTCGGCCGGGCACTGGCAGCAGTGGCAGTGAACGCAGTTGAAAAGGCCGAACCTGCCCACGACGAGACTGTTGGCAGCATGCTCCATACTCTGGAAATACCTTACTATGAAGTGGATGACAACCTGCGCCAGACAGTAGAAGAGCTGAAGAAGAAATCCCCTCTCAACGATTTCGAGAAGTTCTTGATCAAGTCGGTTGAGGTTTGGCCTTACGATGGGCAGATTGCCCAGGTGCCGGTGCAGGCTATGCGCATCGGGCCACTGGGCATAGGTATTGTTCCGGGCGAGATTTTCGTGCACTGGGGCTTGACCATCAAGCATTGGTCACCCGCGCCCTATACTATGGTAGTCGAGCTGGCCAATGATACCTTTGGGTACATCCCTACAATTGAACAGGCCCAACGGGGAGGATACGGGGCGATGCCCATACTCTCGCGGCAGTTGGAGGCCAGTGCTGGGCGGATTATCTCAGACGAGGTAATACGAATGATGAACCAACTGTGGGAGCCACAGCTGACCGCGGCCAGCTCTATTCCGGCTAATCTGGCCGCAGCACTGGAGCCATACGCACCCAAGCAGACGAAATAGCCATTCAGGCTGTCGCAAGTCAAAGGAGGGAACAGACAGTGAACGAGCGTACCGAGCCGAATGCGGGATCTCCGTCAGTAACCGGCCACGAGCCAGTCTTCGCCCATCGGGGTCTGTTCATAGAAAACAAGTGGGGACCGGATCTTATGGAACTGGCTGACTGGCAGGATATAGTTGACTGGATGGCCGATCATGGTATGAACACGCTCACGAT
>JALGTJ010000082.1 GCA_029821415.1 Candidatus Zipacnadia bacterium | reverse complement strand
GACTGGCTCATAAGTGTCGTGCTGGTTTGATACACGGGGCGGCTAATAGCCCGTGGACGGCAGTTTCCAGCTCATGTGTGTTCTCTACTTCAATGGCATCAGCACCAGTCAATGGTACCATCTGAGCCGACTGTTCACGGGCAACCAGGAGATGGCCAGACTCGAGTCTAACCAGTTACTTGGCCTGTACTGCCTGATATTGCTCGTCCACGGACTATGGCAGTTGGTATGCACAGTGCAGCACTTTCGTCTTCCCGGTCGGTAGACTGATTCAACGGATAACGCAGCGGGAGGTCATTAGGTGTAGATGGCGGTTGCCACATTGCTGTGGCCTCTTTGGTCAGAGATCATCACCCATAAACGGGCCAAGCAGAAAGGCCATTCCCCAATCATCAAGGAATGGGTCAGGAGATTCTTCATTCTCTCTCCTCTTCTTATTCTCAGTACGCTCTTCCTCATCAATCTCTTCATCTCTGCTTAAGTGGTCGTAGTTCCCGTTCATTAAAATCATCCACCGTCTTATAGGTTTTACCACATATGGGGCAGGCTACCATCATTGTGCTATATCCATCACCATCCTCACCCCATGTCACTTGTACTACACCATCACAGTCAGGCTCTGTTGATTTTCCGCACTCAAAGTTCTCCGCTATGTATCCTGTCAAGGACCGATAGAAACCACGCAACGCATAGCGGAATAGCTCAAGTCCAGCCTCTAAACGCTTCCTCATCCAAGCAGTTTGAAACCACTTGGGGATAATCACCCTCGTCACAGCATCCAGATTTTGGAACGAGACCTCATCAGCTTCAAGCCACTCAGCGAGCTTGTCCTTGGCATATATCGACGTCCACCTCGTAGTGAACGCAATAAGGAATTACTGCCTTCTTCTGTCTCTGTCTATGCTTTCCATCCTCTTTTTGGCTCATCAGTGATTGGATTTGTATAGGGGCGAGGGCAGAGGCCTCGCCCGCACTCACTCCTTCCGGTCAAAGTAATTGTACCCAACGGCTAACCGGCTACCTTGCTGTCCTCTTCTTACGTAGTGCGCTGATTGCTGTTAATCACTCCACCCACAGCCAACCCAACAAAAAAGATAGTGGCCCGGCTAGGAGGCGGTGTCCTGGCAGACGTAACCACAGGCAATATGCCTGTCCCACCGTTACTATCTGGTTCGGACATCTTAGTCTCCTTTCCGTTCGTAATTATTCTTTTTTCTCTGCACGACGATTGTAGTTGGATCTAACTGCCCACTTCCTCTCACTATTGAGTGGTTGAAGATTCACGATTCACATTCTCCTATATAAGGGCCGATTTATGCCAAAATGTGCCGCCTATTTTCTGTAACTTTCGCAATATTTCTGTAACAACCTGCTCGGAGTCAAAATCCGGCCAGATGTTCACTTATGTGGCTGACTGGGGAGTACGGACTGTGCGAATAAATCGGCATAGAGGTATTTGACAGGCGAGTACGAGGTGCCGAAAGCATCAAGGGGTAAAGCCAGGACGTGCTGTGCAGGCTCTGGGGGGTAGCGAGCGGTTGACAGCCGCGAGCCGTTATGATAGAATAACCCAGCCTCCCATGCGGGAGGCTATCTTGTAAAGGAGGTTGGATTGTATTGGCCACAGTTTCAGAGCGTGAGAAGTTAGAAGCAGAAGAACTGGAGGATCGAGTAATCCGGATTGACCGCACGCGCAAGACGGTAGCCGGTGGGCGACTATCCAGTGCGCGTGTAGTGGTCGCTGTTGGCGATAATCGGGGGCATATCGGTCTGGGAGTGGGCAAGGCGCGAAATGTTCCGGAAGCGATTGCCAAGGGAATTCGCGAAGCGAAGAAGAACATGATCGAAATCCCGTTGGATGGATATACCATTCCCCATGTGACTCAGGCCAAAGTAGGTGGTGCCGTTATCCTACTGCGGCCGGCATCACGAGGCACGGGGATTATTGCTGGGGGCGCAGTCCGGCAACTGATTGAGATCAGTGGCATCCGCGACATACTTACCAAGTCGCTGGGCAGCGGCAATGTGATGAACCGCGCCAAGGCCTGTTTTAAGGCACTGTCGCAGTTGCGAAATCCCTACGAAGTTGCAGAACAGCGGGGCACAACTGTAGAAGAGATGATGGGCCGCGAGATCGTAAACCCCTATGCTAAGGAAGAGGTCGCTGAGGGTGGCGAAGAAGCAGTAGGCGAGGCGGTGGAGACCGAAGAGCAGGAAATTGCGGAGGGAGTGGGTGAGGAAGAAGGACTCGTCTTGGATGATGAACAGGCAGTAATTGAGGGCGGAGACGAACCAGAAAGCGAAGCCGAGGAAGTGAAAGCTGCAAATGAAGAAGAGCCGGAGCCAGCTTCCGAGGATGAAGGGGCATTAGACGAGGAAGCGTAGCTCTACCCGCCGGAATTTGCTGCTGCAAGGAAAAGCAAATCATTGACAAAGCCCGCTGGTGATTGAGGCCAGCGGGCTTTATCTGCATCAAAAATGGGCGAGCGGGACTTTCGTAGCTCCTTCCTGCACTTGGGGTTAAACACAGCCACTAACGGATGGTAAGATTGAAAAGCCCCCGCTTCTGGACAGCCTCGCTCATAGTGGCGCTCTCTTGTGCATTGAGGATTACATCACCTGCAGCGGCATTTTCGATTGCTTGTTGCACGTTGCGTGTACCAACCAGAGCGTGGGTCACGCCAGGCTGTGCAATGGTCCAGGCGATCGCGAGCTGGGCGAGGGTCAAGCCATGGCGGTCAGCAATAGGCTGGAAGTCTTCTTTCAGCATTGTGTTTATTCTGGCGCGACTGTCCATATCGAACCCGGGTTTTTCGGTGCGTAAGTCATCTTTGGCAAATTGTCTTTCGGCAGTGACCTTCCCGGTCAGCAAGCCCTGTTCGAGGGGTGAGTATGCCAGCACCGCGATACCGTGGTCCTGGCAGTAAGGCAGTTGCTCTTCTGCGATGTGCTGGTCGAGCAGGCTGTATCTTTCCTGGTCACTGTCCAAAGGCCCCAGTTCACGGTACTGTTCCATTTCTGCAGCAGTTGCATTGCTGACGCCGATGGCTCGAATCTTGCCCTGCTCTTTCAGCTCCAGGAGTGTCGCCATGGTCTCTTCAATGGGGGTGGTGGGGTCCTGCGCGTGAGTCTGATAGAGGTCTATGTAGTCAGTTTGAAGCCGTCTGAGACTCTCTTCAATTTCGTAGCGAATTGCTTCAGCGCCGAGGTAGCCGTATAGCTGCTTGCCGTACTCTTCCAGTCGCAACTTTCCTTTTTGGGTGTGCCAGACTATGCCACATTTGGTGGCAATTACGACCTGATCCCGGCGGTCGGCGATGGCTTTTCCGACGATTGTTTCAGAGCGCCCGAGTCCGTAGACGGGAGCGGTGTCAATGAAGTTTATCCCGGCATCAAGGGCGGCATGAATGGCATCTATTGATTGAGTTTCGTCGGTTCCTCCCCAATACCATCCACCAATTGCCCAGGCTCCCAAGGCTACGACAGATGCTTCAATTCCTGATTGTCCTAAGGGTCGGTATCTCATTGTGAGGTATCCTTTCCGCCTCAGTGGCCTTCTTCGTGAAATAGAGAGTGCTGGAGGTATCAGCAGTTAGTATTGGCAACCGACTGAATTCCACCTCTGTGCTCGGGCTGGTGGCGAGATTGCCAGAAGTAGCTGTCATGTGCCTATGCAAAAACGATAGCGCGAGGCGCCCAGAGGGTGCGGCATGTGAAGGAGGGAGGGTGTAACCTTCTCATGACCTGGCTATCCCGCAGGTGCGGGTGATCGGGCGCCTCGCTTGGTTTGTTCAATACTATAGACGTTTTAGGCCGTCAAAAGGTTCCCTTGTCTTCGATTACTTCAGTTTTTGCGGAACATTACGAAGGTCCCGGTAGCTTTGCTTACAGCGAATTATGCGCAACATTTCCACATTTACTGGTAGGATGCATCTGTTATCAACCGACTTTTCCACAATTTTGCCATCCTGGCACAGACTTGCGCGAGATCTTGTTGTCAGCTATGCAGTGGAAGAAGTGCCGCTTAAAGTTGATCATACGATGGCAACGGTAGGCTGGAGAATACGTCCATATCCAGTGCAGACAAGCCCTGGCTTTGCGCCTGGAAGTACCCGGCTGCGGCGACCATAGCGGCGTTGTCGGTGCACAGATCCAGCGGTGGGAAGGCTATAGGAATCCCCTGCGACTGACCGATCTCAGCTAACTTCTGACGCAGAAGCTGGTTGGCGGCGACCCCTCCGCCCATTATCAGTTGTTTGGCATTGAACTGCTGGATTATCGCCGGTAAGTTTCCGACGAGTGTCTCCACCACGGCCTGCTGGAAGCTGGCAGCCAGGTCGGCAACTTGTTGGGTAGTTTCCGGCGGAGTCTCCCGTACCTGGCGAGCCAGCGCCGTCTTGAGACCGGCGAAACTGCAGTCGTAGCTACCCTCAATGTGAGGCCGTGGCAAAGCCACGGCGTTGGGATTGCCCTGGGCCGCAGCCTGCTCGATGGCTGGTCCACCCGGGTAGCCCAACTCCAGCAGGCGGGCGACTTTGTCGAGGGCCTCGCCGGCAGCATCATCGCGAGTCTCGCCCAGCGATTGGTAGTCACCGAATTGTCGCATCAGGATGAAGCTGGTATGCCCGCCGGACGCCAGCAGACATACGGTAGGGAAGAGCTGCTGCGCGGACGGCTCTTGGCCGGGGGGCGCAATGAAGTTGGCCATAACGTGAGCCTTCAGATGGTTGACGCCTACGAGGGGGATACCATAAGCAGCAGCGTAACCCTTGGCGGCGCTGACGCCCACCAGCAGCGAGCCGATAAGGCCCGGTCCCTGGGTAACTGCCACCAGGTCAATTTCGGCCAGTGATACCTGAGCCTGATGCAGGGCTTTGTGTGTGATCAGGGTAATGACCTCGGTGTGGCGGCGGGAGGCAATCTCAGGGACTACTCCGCCAAAGACAGCGTGGAGGTCATCCTGCCCGGCGACGACATTTGAGAGAATCTGTCGCCCGCCGCGCACCACTGCTGCACTCGTCTCGTCGCAAGATGTTTCAATGCCCAGAACCAAGGCCTCTGAGCCACCTGTCCATCGCATAGAAATCCTTCTCTAACAAGCGTTCTAAAGATATTCCCTATTATGGAACCTTCTTAGACCCAGCAACTAAGGAATTCGCGGCCCAGTGCACAGGAAACTTTTTGCCTGCTCAAACCGTCATAGAAAGGCAGTAACGAGGCGATCGGCGCAAAAACCGGTCGCCTCGTCGTTGAGTTAGCGCTATGGGCAGGCGGTGGCATTGGCGACAGGAGTGATTCGATGAGTATCAGCAGATACTGGCAAGGTCGGGGGGAACCCGGCAAATTGCCTGGAGCAGCGTTTGTCTGGCTAACGCTGGCGCTGGTAGTCTTACTTGCCACGGGCATAGGTGCGGGACGAGAAGACAATAGTGCGTCATCTGCGAAGTCGGAGACAGCAGATACTGGCCGAAAACACGACGTCGGTAATAATGACGGGAAACAGCTACCAGCGAACCCGGTTCAGCGAGTGGCTCAGAAGGCCCTAAAAGGCGAGTATGGCAATTTGGAAGACTGGCAATATAAGGCGTATAAGTATGCCCTGGCCCAGGATGCCGATATTGACGGAGTGGCCTGGGTCACCAGTTACGGCCCCTGGGAAGGCTTTAGGTTCGGCGAGGCCTGCGCCTTCGGCTATGGCTGTAGCGACTCAACTGCTGCAGCTAACTTGATTCCCTCACATTATTATGACCGCGGCGCCAAGCGCAATGACTTGTTGGCCCGCCGCAAGGGCGCGCAGGTGTGGATTGACCGCTGGGTGCGCCGCAACGAGGGAAGCTATATCACCCGTCAAGACCTGGTAGCAAGCCCGTGCCCCGCTGATGACCTCGCGTAGTCGTCAGCCGCATTATGGAAAGATGCCGAGATAGCTGATCGCGGCGCCAATCGCGCGGGAGTCGGTCAGCGTCAGGTCTATGCGCCATGAGCGATCGGGAGCCGCGCGCAGTCCGTAGTTGAACCGGTCGGTGTCGTATTCTCCCATTACCGCCAGGGTTGGGGAGAGGCGGTACTCAACCCCGCCGAACTGGCCCGCCGTAGCCCGGACGGTCAGTCCGAGGTCGCCAAACTCGTGTTCATAGTATCCCAGCCACATAGGAATATCAAGACGCCAGTCGTCACGGCCGACTCGGGCATTGCCCAGCTCTAATTGGGCTTCCCCAAAAACCCCGCGCAGGCGCGTGTAAGCTGAGGCAGTACGGACCAATCGGTGATGACCGGGCGCCGCCAGTTGCCGATCTCGTAGTCCAGGGAGCGCTACTGGCACTGAGCAGATCAACCTTACCAACGACCTGGCGCGGGACCTGTACTCGGCGTGGTCGCCTGCGGGCACCAAGATTGCCTTCCAGAGCAGCCGGGGCGCACCTTATGAAATCTACGTGATGAACGCCGATGGTACGGGGCGCGTCAATCTTACCAACACCATTGCAAAAGAGTCCTGGCCGGCGTGGTCACCGCGTTGAGCGCCGAGCCAGCCCAACGGCAAGCTGCTCGGCGGCGGTCGGCAAGGTTACCACCAATTCAGTGCCAGTGGTGCTCCCTGGACTATGTCCTGGTTGACAAATGGCCGGTACCGGCGCACTTCGGAGAGTTTGTCAATGCGCTGGATGTCTGCAGCGTCTATTTCCACCTCGGCTACGTCCCACAGTGCCTGGTAGTGCGCGGCCCGGCTGCCGCCCATTATCACTGATGTCACGTATGGCTTGGCCAACAGCCAGGCATAAGCCAGGTCCGTCAGTTCTATCCCATAGCCGTCTGCGATCTGCTGTAGCTGCTCAAGGACGTCGAAAAGATTCTCATCGAATTCCTGCTGCCACGCTCCCTCTGCTCGCTGATAACGAGCGCCTTCAGGCAGCGGCTGGTCTCGCCGATACAGGCCGGTCAGCAGGCCCCCGCACAGTGGGCCGTAGGTCATTGTCGCGATATTGAACCGCTGGCAGAACGGCACCGTCTCATTCTCTATAACTCTATCAAGAATATTGTAGCGGCATTGAATAGAGACTATTGGCTCCCAATTATGTAGGGCGCTGACACCGAGCATGTGGGCCATCTGCCAGGCATAGTGGTTAGAGACCCCGACGTACCGCACTTTGCCCTGTCGCACCAGTGCATCCAGTGTGGAAAGCGTCTCTTCGACGGGCGTCTTGGGGTCGGGATGGTGGAGCATATACAGGTCAATATGGTCAGTCTGCAACCGCCGGAGGCTGTCCTCAACAGCCTGCATAATGTGCAAGCGCGAGCAGCCGCCGGTATTTGGTCCCTTGCCCATTTGCACCCAGAACTTGGTGGCAATTACCACCTCATCCCGGCGTCCCTGTAATGCTTGTCCCAGAACTTCCTCAGCATGGCCGTGGCCGTAAGCGTCAGCGCAGTCGATGAAGTTTATGCCGTGTTCTATGGCTTCGTGGACCACACCGATTGCTTCGTCTTCTTCAACTCGATTGGGCAGGTCCATAAAGCCGAGACAGAGCCGGGAGACCTGCATACCACTGTTGCCGAACTTAACATATTCCATAATCGTCTGCTTACCCCCTACTTGATGCTATTTGACTAATCAGTAACCGCACTATTCAGCAAGTACGGCATGGCTCTCTTTCAGCCGCTGGATAATGGGGATGTTTTGCGGGCACTTCTCCTCACACTGACCACACTCGACGCAGGCAGAAGCATTCATCTTGCCTTCTTTGTTGTCGGGCCCCAATCTCCGATAGAGTTCTTTCGCATGTGCGGTCAGGCCCCACACTCTGTGATAGTTCATCGCTGCGAAGATATCGGGAATGGCCACGCCTTGTGGACAGGGAATGCAATAGTTGCAGCCGGTGCAGTAAAGTTCTGCCAGACGCTTGTTTTCTTCTAAGGCACTCTGAATGGCTTGCATCTCTTCGGCGGAAAGCGGGGCCTCGCGAGAGGCGATGGCACAATTCTCTTCTACCTGTGCGCGAGTGTTCATACCAGAGAAAGCAATCGTGACATTAGGATTTGCCAGCACGAATCGTAGGGCAAGCTCCGGCGTACTGGTAGTGCCCGGGACCATTGATTGGATGCGCTCGGATGCCATGCCCAAGCGTCCTCCGCCCACCGGGCCCATAATCTCGACCCCCATCCCGGATTCGTGGGCATGGGCGATAACTTCCTCGTTGACTCGATCCAAGAGATTGTACTGAAGCAGAATGCCTTCAAAGACGCCAGTATCAATGAGCTTGATCAT
>JALGTJ010000081.1 GCA_029821415.1 Candidatus Zipacnadia bacterium | reverse complement strand
CATTCCGGGAAGGATTATTCCGCCGCGCGACCAAATATACCAAATAGTGGTTGACAAGTAAAGAGGTTTGACACCGTTTGGTTATGAGCTGCGAGGGAGGTAATCACGATGGGCGAGATTAGAGTCGGATTAGTCGGATACGCGTTTATGGGCCGGGCGCACAGCAATGCCTACCGCCAGATCCCCTTCTATTTTCCGGAGATAGAGAGTGAGCCGGTATTGAAGGTGCTATGCGGACGCAGCCCCGAGCCGCTGAGGCAAGCTGCTGCGGTTATGGGGTGGGAAGAAACCGAGACGGACTTTGATGCGTTGATAGCGCGTGAGGATATTGACCTAATTGACATTACTACCCCAAACAACGTGCACGTGGAAATGGCGATTAAGGCAGCCCAGGCCGGCAAGCATGTTTTCTGCGAGAAACCGCTGGCGATGAGCCTGGCAGAGGCCAAGAAAGCGCAGGAAGCGGTAGAGGCGGCGGGAGTAGTGAATATGATCTGTCACAACTATCGGCGGGCCCCGGCAGTTTCACTGGCCAAGCAGATGATTGACGACGGTGCGATAGGGGAAATCTATCACTGGCGCTCGCAGTATCTGCAGGATTGGCTGGTGGACCCACAGGCCCCGGCGGTGTGGCGTACCCAGAAGGCGATTGCCGGTTCGGGTGCGCTAGGGGATCTGCTGGCGCACAGCATTGATCTGGCCCTATGGCTGGTCGGAGACATTGAGCGGGTCTGCTGCGATATGGAGACCTTTGTGGAAGAACGTCCGCCGCTGGGCGGCATTGATGCCGCGCTGGGGGCTACGGCTGCCCATGGTGAGAAGGTCAAGGTGGATGTGGACGACGGAGTAGTGGCATTGGCGCGGTTCGCCAACGGTGCTCTGGGAACTATGGAGGCCACCCGCTTCGCCCCTGGTCACCGCAACTACAATTTCTTTGAGATCAACGGCTCGGAGGGTAGTCTGCGGTTCAATCTCGAACGGATGAATGAACTGGAATACTACGATTGCGCCGACCCCGACGGTCAACAGGGCTTTCGGGTCATTCAGGCTACCGAGAACGTCCATCCCTTTATGGGGGTGCCAGACGGTGGTGGCCGGTACTGGCCACCTGGGCATATTATCGGCTATGAGCACACCTTCATTAACACGGTCGCTGACCTGCTGAAGGGTATTGAGGCTGGCGAAAGCCCGGCCCCCACTTTCGCTGATGCAGTCAAAACGCAGGCAGTCCTGCAAGCCTGCGAGGATTCTGCTAACGAAGGGAGCTGGATGCCGGTCAAACAGACTTGAATGTACTGGCCGGCTGGAGAGGAAGCCGTTCGGAAGCAGGCTGAAAACTGAGAAGGAGGACAGGTCTATGAAAATCGGAGCGTTGACAGCACCCAAGGGCAATCTGCCATTGGAGCAGGCCTTGGACTGGTTTGCTGAGGCCGGTTGTGAGGCGGTGGAAATCGGCACGGGTAACTATCCAGGGAATGCCCACTGCGACCCGCATGAGCTTAACGAGTCAGAGAGCAAGCGACGGGCGTTTATGGAGGCCATTGAAAGTCGGGGGCTGGAGCTTTCCGCACTGAGCTGTCACGGCAATCCGCTCCATCCCAACAAGGAGATTGCCCAGGCCCATCATGAGACTTGCCGGGCGACGATGAAGTTAGCGGGAAGTCTGGGCATTGAATGCGTCAACAACTTCTCGGGGCTGCCCGGCGGTGGCCCCAATGACCGCGTGCCTAACTGGGTGGTTGCGCCTTGGCCGGAGGATCATCTGGAGGCCCTGGAGTATCAATGGAATGAGGTGGCGATTCCGTATTGGCGGCAGGAGGCGGAATATGCTGCCGAGATGGGCGTGTACATTTGCCTGGAGATGCATCCCAACTTCCTGGTGTACAATCCCGAGACACTGATCAAGTTGCGCGAGGCCTGCGGGGAGCACGGTGACCGTATCTGCGCCAATTTTGACCCCAGCCACCTCTTCTGGCAGGGCATCGATCCGTCGGCAGCGGTCCGCTGGCTGCAACAGCACGGTGAGGTGATTAAGCACTTCCACGCCAAGGATTCACGCGTCTACCCGTGGAATGCTCGGATCAACGGTGTGTTGGACACCAAGCACTACGGCGACGAGATCAACCGTAGCTGGATATTCCGTACCGTCGGATATGGCCACGATGCCGAGACTTGGAAGCAACTCGTCAGCACCTTGCGGATGTGTGGTTACGACGGTGTGCTCAGCATTGAGCACGAAGACAGCCTGATGAATGCTGACGAGGGATTTATGAAGGGGTGAGGCTGGTGCACCGGCGTGTGGTGTGGTGGGTAATTGATTGAATGATGGCCCCTGGTTGTGGTATACTCTCATAAAGAGCGTCTGTCCCAGCATTTGGTCTGAACATCTGGCCACAAGCTGAGAAGGGGTGTGCTAATGGATAAGTTTTCTGCAAAGGTGGGTTGTTAATGTCGCTATTGGTATACTTAAATGGCGAGCTGGTGCCGGAAGCCGAGGCTAAGGTTTCGGTCTTTGATCATGGAGTTCTGTACGGAGACGGGGTTTTTGAGGGAATTCGTGTTTACAACGGCCGGGTTTTTCGCCTTCAGCAGCATCTGGAGCGGCTGTATGATTCAGCGGCGGCGATAATGCTCAGTGTGCCGCTGACCATGGAGGAACTGACTGAGGCGACTCTGGAAACCTGTCGTGCCAACAAGTTGAGCGATGGCTATATCCGCCTGGTCGTCACCCGTGGGCGCGGCGACTTGGGGTTGGACCCCCGCAAGTGCCCAAAACCGACGGTCTTCATAATTGCTGATTGCATTGAGTTATATCCGGAGGAATACTACGAGAATGGCCTGGAGGTCATAACGTGTGCCACGCGGCGCAACTCACCGGATGCTCTGGATCCGGCTATAAAGAGCCTCAACTACCTCAACAACATTTTGGCCAAGATAGAGACAGCGCGGGCAGGTGTGCCAGAGGGGATAATGCTTAGCAGTGACGGATATGTCGCGGAGTGTACCGGGGACAACATATTCCTAGCCCGGGACGACCATGTAATCACTCCACCCATTTCCATAGGCAATCTCAGGGGCATCACGCGGCAAGTAGTAATTGAACTGTTGGCCGAGATGGGTATCGAGACCCACGAAGAGCTGTTCCGTCTGTTGGAGGTTTACAACGCTCAGGAAGTGTTCCTGACTGGTACTGCTGCCGAGATAGTGCCGGTGGTAAGGGTGGACGGCCGCCCTATTGGTGATGGCAAGCCCGGTCAACTAACAGGGGAGCTACGGGCGAGATTCCGCGAATTGACTTGGAGCGAAGGCCTTCCGATTTACGAGTAGGCTCAAGTCGGATTGGGTGGGCTATATGCTGAATCGGATCAACCAGGTTGGCGAATTACCTCAGGCCGGCCGTAAGCCGATATAAATACAAGCAGAGCAAACACAGGGAAACATTTGGCAGTACTAAGGCGTCTTAATAGACGTATATTGGGGATAGACAATCGCCTCTTGATACTGCAGGAGGAAGACGAAATATGGAATTGTGGCAGAGATTCACTCCTCGGGCGCGTCGCGTTGTGCTACTGGCGCATACTGAGGCACAGCGCAGCCGAGTACAATTGATAAGCACCGAACATCTGCTGATGGGGCTGTTGCGTCTTGGCGATGGCGTGGCCGTGGAGGCGCTGGAGATGGCGGGTGTGGACCTAGATAGACTTCGCACCGACTTGGAGGAGCGCATGGAGACAGGGACGGTTGAAGAGACCAACAGGGAGCTTTCCTTCACTCCTGATGCTACCCAAGTTCTGCAATTGGCTTATGCAGAAGCGCGGCATCTGGGCGACGCCCACATCGGTACTGAGCACTTGTTGCTGGGGTTGCTGCGCCTGGGTAAGGGCCCTGCCTATCGCGCATTGCAGCGCTATGGGCTGGAGCTTCGCCAGATGCGGCGAATGATACGCGAACTGTCTGACAGCGAATCGGGTAGCGTTGCGGAAGCTCGTAAGTCCAAGACACCTCACCTTGATCAGTTTAGTCGCGACCTTACCGAACTGGCGCGCCGCGGCAAGCTGGATCCAGTTATTGGCCGTGAGCCCGAGATTGAGCGGATTATGCAGGTGCTGTGTCGGCGGACCAAGAACAATCCTGCTCTTATTGGCGACGCTGGTGTGGGGAAGACTGCTATTGTTGAAGGTTTGGCGCAACGTATTGTTCACGACGAAGTTCCTGACCTGCTGAAGGGCCGACGGCTGGTGGCATTGGATCTGGCCAGTCTGGTGGCTGGCACCAAGTATCGCGGAGAATTTGAAGAGCGAATGAAGCGGGTTATGGAAGAAATTCGCGACTCCGAGGGCCAGATTATTGTCTTTCTCGATGAGCTGCATGCGATGGTGGGTACTGGTGCCGCTGAAGGGGCTATGGACGCTTCCAATATTCTCAAGCCTGCTCTGGCGCGCGGCGAGCTGCAGTGTATTGGCGCCAGTACGCTGGATGAATACCGTAAGTATATCGAGAAGACTCCGTCACTGGAGCGTCGTTTCCAGCCCATTACTATTCGTGAGCCTACCGATGAGCAAACGATGCAGATTCTGGAGGGCATCAAGGGTCGCTACGAGGACTTCCATCGGGTCTGCTATATGCCTGATGCTCTGGAGGCCGCGGTACAACTCTCTAATCGGTATATCCCTGACCGTGCTCAACCTGATAAAGCTATTGATCTCATCGATGAGTCAGGTTCTCGGGTAAAACTGCGTCAGTATAAGATGACCACGAGCGTCGAAGCTCTTACCCATGGTCTGTCCGAGATGGAATCAGAGGCAGATAGTGTGGCGACGGACTATGAAGAGCTGGGAGCAGATTACGCAGAGGTAACCGACGAACAGGCCGAGGGCGCAGAGGAGGTGCCTCACGTCTACCGTGAGGACGTCGGCCAGGTGGTCTCAACCTGGACGGGTATCCCGGTGGCCTCGCTGACTCAGGAGGAATCAGAGAGGCTGCTGGACATGGAGGAGGCTATCCACGAAGATGTAGTCGGTCAGGACGAGGCAGTAAGTACCGTGGCTCGGGCAGTGCGCCGGGCGCGGGCGGGTATTAAGGACCCCCGTCGGCCAACTGGTTCATTTATCTTCCTGGGACCGACTGGCGTTGGTAAGACACTGCTGGCACGGGTCTTGGCCCGATTCCTCTTTGGCGATGAGGATGCGCTCATTCGCATTGACATGAGCGAGTACATGGAGAGGTTTGCTGTTTCCCGCTTGACTGGTGCGCCGCCAGGCTATGTTGGTTACGAAGAGAGCGGCCAGCTAACGGAGCAGGTGCGACGGCGCCCCTACTGCGTGGTGCTGTTTGACGAGATTGAGAAGGCTCATCCCGAAGTCTTCAGCATCCTACTGCAGATAATGGAAGATGGGCGTCTTACTGACGCTCAGGGACGGGTGGTTGACTTCAAGAATGCGGTCATCATCATGACGAGCAACGTCGGGGCACGGATGATCACTGAGACCAGCAAGATGGGTTTCGCTGCTGCTGCTGAGGAGCCGACGGTTGCGGAGCAAGACCGTGGATACGAACGGATGAAGAAAAAGGTCATAGAAGAGCTCCGCAAAACCTTCAGCCCGGAGTTTCTCAACCGCGTCGACGACATTGTTGTCTTCCGCTCGCTGATGCGTGAGCAGATCGATCAAATCATTGACCTGGAGCTGCGTAATATCCGCGAACAGTTGGCTGACCGTGGTCTGACGCTGACCATCTCTGACGAACTGCGCAACCATCTGGTAGAAGAGGGCTATGATCCGAGTATGGGCGCGCGCCCCTTGCGTCGAGCTATTCGTAGGATCATTGAAGATCCTCTGGCTGAGCGTGTTCTGAGCTGGGGCGAGAAAGCCCAGGGCGATATTCAGGCTGACTACCGAGAGGGCGAAGTGACCTTTGAGTTGGTCGAGCACAGTGTTGTGTCTCCGTAGCGTTTCCACTGACCTTGGTATCCAAGGGCGAGCTTGCGGCGCAAGCTTGCCCTTTTTTGCCTTCAGCAGTTGGCCAGTGCGCTGGACAGTCCCGCTTGTCGGTGGTAATATGGACCATACAGGCTCATTATGCCTCTTAATCAGCAACGACAGATGAGCGAAACTGTTTCTGTGAATAGTGCAGGTGTAATCGTCCCCTTCGTTTCCCGGCGCCAGGAAGTCTGGTTGATCATCTTGTTGGCGCTATCTGTGCGCCTGGTGGCAATCAATGCGCCGTACACCAGCATCCACTGGATCAAGCAATTGCAGATTGCGCCAATTGCCAAGCACTTTTACGAAGATGGCTACAATATCCTGTGGCCGGAGACCGATTATAGCGCCGATCGGCCCGGATACATTGAGATTGAGTTTCAGCTCGTTACCTTTCTGACAGCTCTACTCTATCCGGTCTTCGGCATCCACGAATGGGTTGGCCGAGCGGTAGCTATCTCCTTTAGTATCGGTTCACTGATCCTGCTCTACGGCCTGCTACGCCGCTATCTGGGTGATCGGCCGGCCACTTTTGGCCTGCTGTTCTTTGCCTTTGCTCCTGCCAACTGGTACTTCAGCCGCGTACTGATGAGCGAACCGCTGATGCTGTTTTTCTCGATTGGGGTCGTCTACTTCTTCTCGTTGTGGTTGGGTGTGCCCCGAGAGGCGCCTCGGCCGGCTAAGAGTGGCTTGTACTAGTCTTTCCCCTGCTTTTTGTTGCCTATCGCCGCTACGGATGGGCCTTGTTCAAACAGCCGATTCTGTATCTGTTCGCGATTCTGACGGTTCTGCCGGCGGCAGCCTACTATTACCATGCCCACGTCAGTATCGGTGCTCATTACTTCACCGTCGGAGTCGGCTTCGGTGGTGGTATGTGGGCTTCGCTAGAGCATTTCCTGCGGCCGGGGAATTACTCGTTAATGATGCAACGGCTGCTAAAAGATCATCTGACCGCTGTGGGCTTTGTCTTGCTTCCGATAGGGCTGCTGGCCGGCGACGATAGAGGACGTTTTCGGTGGAATCTGTTTCATGTCTGGCTGGGTGCCGTTGCTTTATACTTTATTGTTGTCGCCGGGGGCAATCTCAGACAAACATACTATCAATTGCCCTTGCTTCTGCCGGCCAGTGGGCTAATTGGCCTGGGCTGGGATCGGATCAGCCGAATAGAAAATGTCTCGCGACTACTAACGCCGGTGCTGGTTGCTCTGTTTTTGGGTTTGGCTGTATGGGGAGTGCAGCCGTTTTACGAGCAGCAGGTGCCAGTTATTGCCGCAGCGGCTGACTTGGACCGGATTGATCCGGCCAAGCAGCCGGTCATCGTATTTCCACCGGGTTTCGGGTGCCTCTATTACTTGGAGCGGCCGGGCTGGGTGGGCCGCGAAGGCTTTGGTAAGCCGCCGAACCAGGTCGCTCCCGAGGACATCCCCAGCCCCGAATATGTGACCAACCGAATCAAACGCGGTGCGCGCTGGGCTATCTACTTCGAGACAACGGGCCCCGGGGCCCGTCCTGATCTTAAGAAGTATCTGGAACAGACTTACTCAGTAGTGCTGGCGACAGAGGGCTATACAATATATGACCTGTCGGCGCCGAAGTTAGGTCCGTGAGCCTGCCGGGGTAAGTCCAGAAAGGTCCCCATTTGTGTCTGGCAAGAGGATTATCATAATTGGTGGTGGCATATCAGGGCTGACCGCTGCCTGGGAGCTGACCAGACGCGGGCGCGAGGTTGTGCTGCTGGAGCGGCGGGATGTCTTGGGTGGCTTAGCTCGCTCGGCGCCACTAAACGGAAAGCCGCTTGAGGTTTATTACCACTTTATCTGTGGGGGCGACCGCCACCTGGTTGAGCTGGTCAATGAACTGGGCCTGGCTGATAGGCTCCACTGGCGTCCGGGCCGCACCAGTTACTTTGTCAATGGCCGATTATACCCTTTTACTACGCCCCTGGACCTGCTGCGCTTCTCCCCACTGAGCCTGACAAGTCGCCTACGCTTCGGGCTGCATGCGCTGCGCTGTCGGCGCATGACCGACTGGCATGTCGGTCGCCAGGCTTACGAGGTGGTCTGGCGGCCGCTGTTGGAGATCAAGTTCGGTCGCTACTGTGATAAGATTTCCGCACCGTGGATCTGGCACCGCATTCATCGGTATTCCCAATCCCGCACCAGTCCGCTGCGCCCTGAGCAACTTGGTTATATTGAAGGCGGCAGTCATACTTTGCTGACAGCTTTGTGCGAGAGCATAACAGCGCGGGGTGCGGTCGTACATACGGGCGTGGCCGCACTTAGCCTGAACTGTTCGGGACAGGAGATACAAGGAGTCGAAACCAGTAATGGTTACTATGAGGCGGATAAGGTCATCGCCGCTGTGCCGCTGCCCGAACTCATTGAGCTTCTACCTGCGAGCAGCGAGTATGCCAAGATGTTGTCCCAGATCCAATTCAGCAGCGTCGCGTGTGTCCGACTGGCTCTGCGCCGCAGCCTGACCGACAGTTTCTGGGTCAATGTGAATGCTCGCAATGTCGCCTTTAATGGCTTCGTTGAGTATTCCAACCTCAATCCGGGGTGTGAGTACGGCGGCAGCGATGTGCTATATGTTCCCTTCTACTTTGACTCGAGCGATAAGCGTAACAGATGGCCGGATAGCCGCTTCATTAAGTCAGCAATCCAGGGCCTACAGTTGATCCACCCAGGGTTCGGGCAGGACTGGGTAGAAGAGGCCGTGCTGAACCGCGACCGCTACGGACAGGCAATCTGCCCGCCTGGCTTTGGGGAGCGCGTACCTGCGCTGCGCGCACCGATACAGGGGCTATATGTCCTTGATTCAACGCAGCTTTATCCGGCTGACCGAAATCTCAGCGGGATGATTAAGCTGGCACGCTTGGTCGGTCAGATGATTGCTGCCGGGGAGTAGGCTGGCGATGATGCTACTGCTCGGGGTTCTCTTCTGCCAATGGTAATGTGAATGTAAAGATGCTGCCCTTGTTGACCTCACTGCTTACGGTTAGTTCTCCGCCGTGCAATTCCACGAGATTGCGGCTCACTGGCAAGCCCAGGCCCCCCGACAGGCCCGACTGGGCGCCGTTGTCGTACTGGGCAAATTCCTCAAAGATCTTTTCATGATATTCTGCGGGGATGCCTGGCCCGTGATCTATGACTGAGATTGCTGCTTCATGGTCGGTCTCGCGGGCTTGGATAGTGATCTCTGATCCCGGAGGACTGGCGTTGATGGCGTTGGATAGCAGGTTATGCAGCACCTGCTTGACGCGTCGTTCATCGGCGTTGACGATAATATTATCGGGTTCCATTGAGACGCAAATGTTAATCTGCTTTTCCCACGCTAGGCCGTGGACAATGTGGCAGGCGCCATCAATTAACTCCTTTACCGGTACCGGCTTGAGGTGCAGCTCTACTTTGCCTGCCTCCGTGCGGTGCAGGTCAATAATGTCATTAAGCAGCGTCATTAGGTGTTCGCTAGCCTGTCGTACATTGGCTACAGCGTCCCGCTGCTTGTCGGTCAGTGGCCCAAGTATTTCCTGTTCCATTAGTTCGGCAAAGGCCATAATTGCGTGCATCGGTGTCCGTATCTCGTGGCTTACGCTCGCCAGAATGCGGGTATTTCTCTCGCTCCTGGCGGCAAGCTGCGCATTGAGCTGTTCCAATTCTTGGATTTGCTTGCGCAGTTGCTCTTCCCGCCGCTGGTATTCAGCGACGTCATCCCCCGGCGGGATGGAGTTGCCGGTAGCATTCTGGTTTGCGTCGTGGTAATTCACTGGCCCCTCCTAGGGAGCGCGCGATGTGAGGTCGGGTGTTTGGCTATTGTAGCCGCTTTGAGAAGTGTCAAGAGCCTGCTGTGGCCATGCACTGGCTCCGCTACGGTGCAACGCAACACATACCACAATTTGCCAGACTATTCCGGCTGGGTAGAATTCTTCTCATAGTTATTATACAACATGTTCACAGACATTGCAACTTTGGTCATAGACCAGTCACAGAGTCCGTTTCTTGGGCAAGAGCAGCAGGTGCAGGGGGGCAGCTATGAATTAGTGGGGGACCGCCTAAATCCACGCAGTAGTAACAGGCCAAGCGCAACAGCACCTACGCTGACCAGCACGGCGATCCAGATTTGCCCGTACCAGGGGCGGGGGATCCACAGCAGGCAGTCCTGGGTTATCCAAGAGATGGGCCAGTCGGTGGCGAGCTTCAGGGTAGCATAATAGGTGAGGTGGGCCAGACCACCGGCAAATAAGAAAATGCCCAGTTTGTAGCTTAACCTGCGGGCCACTAACAGAACGAAAGCAGTCAACAGAACAAGCAGAGCTATTTGACCGGTCTGCTGGCTGGAGATGAGCCAGTCAGGAGCTTGGTGTAGCCCATTTGGGCCGAAGTCAGCTACCAGCGAGCCAATGCCCAGGATGTGGTGAATATATAGTCGGGCCAATGCCTGGAGGTAGCCAAGCGCCACAGCAAAGGCACTCAGCAGGGCTAGGCGATTGTAATCCCAGCTTCGCGTCAGCTTCGTCTTCATATTGTGGCGAGTCTGTCTGAGTTTTGCTACAATAGCGCTGTGTCGGTCACCTACGGCGAGATACTGCTCAGAAGCTTAACTTGATCCCACAGTCTTTGTAGGTCGCGGTCGAATTCGGCCAGCTTCTCTTTTTCTTTATTCACGACTTGCGCAGGGGCCTTGTTCAAGAAGTCGGAGTTCTGCAACTTCTTGACGCTGCGCTTGCGCAGCTTCTCCAGTTCGTCAATCTCTCGGCGAATGCGCTGGATTTCTTCTTCAATGTCAAGCCTCTCCGGCAGGTGCAGGCAGATCTGCATACCTTCGCTCACTGCTAACAAGGCAGCCTGGGGCGGCTTGGCGGGCGCCGTTGCCAGGTTCAGTTCTTCAACTCTGGCCAGCGAGGTGATTGCCTGCTGCTGGCTGGCAATAAGCGACATTGTCTCCTCGTCAGGCACTATGACGGTGACATTCACCGGCTGGCCCGGGCTGATACTAAGCTCAGCGCGCAGCGCCCGAATCTGCGTTATCGCGGTTTGTAGCACGCTCATCTGTGCCTCAGCTTCTTCGTCGCGCCATCGCTCCCGTGCCTGCGGATAGGGTTGGCGACTAATGGTTTCGCCAGAATGCGGGAGTCTCTGCCAGATCTCCTCAGTGATGAACGGCATAAATGGGTGGATTGTGCGCAGGATTTCGTCCAACAATGTGTGCAAGATTGTCTGTACGGTCTTGCGGCGGGAGTTGTCCCCGTCCGTGTACAGATCAATCTTGGCTATCTCCGCATACCAGTCGCAAAATTCACCCCAAACGTAATCGTAGATAGCCTCGGCGGCCTGTGCCAGGTTGTAGCCGTCAAGCTGCCGCTGGACTTCGGCCAGCATTCGGCTGTGGCGGGAGAGAATCCAGCGGTCCGCCAGCGATAGTTGAGTGCTTTCCAACGCTACTGGCTGCATATCTGCCAGGTTCATTATGACGAAGCGCGAAGCGTTCCACAGCTTGTTGCAGAAATTGCGGGCTCCGACCATACGATCCGGCGAATAAGTGACGTCCTGGCCATGGGTGATAAGTTGGCATAGAGCAAAGCGCATCGCATCGGCGCCGTACTCGTCCATCAGCTCAATAGGGTCAACCGCGTTGCCCAGACTCTTGCTCATCTTCTGACCCCGTTCGTCGCGCACCAGGCCGTGCAAAAAGACCTCACTGAATGGTTCCTTGCCAACCAGATGCTTGCCCATCATTATCATCCGTGCCACCCAAAAGTAGATGATGTCGTAGCCAGTGACCAACACCGAGGTGGGGTAGAAGTAGTCCAGTTCGGGAGTCTCCTCCGGCCAGCCGAGCGTCGAGAAGGGCCATAGCGCCGAGCTGAACCAAGTGTCCAGTACGTCGGGGTCTTGCTGGATATTCTCACTGCCGCAGTGCGCGCATCGAGTCGGATCTTCTCGTGTGCAGGTTACCTCGCCACAGTCATTGCAGTACCAAACGGGAATGGGATGGCCCCACCATAACTGTCGCGAGATGCACCAGTCCTGGATATTCTCCAGCCAGTCGCGGTAGACTTTGGTCCAACGCTCCGGTATGAACCGTACCTGCCCACTGTCCACCGCCGCTAAGCCCTCTTTTGCCAGCGGCTCCATCCTCACGAACCACTGCGTGGACACTAACGGCTCAACCACGGTGCCGCACCGCTGGCATCTGCCCGGAGTGTGCTGGTAGTCTTCAATACGTTCCAGTAAGCCCTGCTTTTGGAGGTCAGCTACCACCCGCTTGCGGCATTCGTAGCGGTCCAGGCCGGCGTAGGGACCGGTTTCGTCGGTCATCTTGCCGGCGCGATCAATGACCAGAATGGAGGGTAAATTGTGGCGCTGGCCAATCTCCAGGTCGTTGGGATCGTGGGCGGGCGTCACCTTCAGTGCGCCGGTGCCGAATTCCATATCAATGTAGTCGTCAGCGACAATCGGAATCTCGCGGTTCATCAACGGCAGAATCACTGTGCGGCCGATCATCTCTTTATAGCGTTCATCTTGCGGGTGGACGGCCACGGCGGTATCGCCCAGCATCGTCTCCGGCCGAGTAGTTGCCACCACCACACCGGGGCCGCCATTGGGTTCAGGATAGCGGATGTACCAGAGATGGCCCGGCACCAACTCACGCTCAACTTCCAGGTCGGACAGCCCCGTACCGCAGCGTGGGCACCAGTTGATCATCCGCGCCCCGCGATAGATCAAGCCCTGCTCATAGAGCGTGACAAAGGCCTCGCGTACTGCGCGCGAGAGCCCCTCGTCCAGGGTGAAGCGCTCTCGCCGCCAGTCCACCGAAACGCCGATGCGCTTAAGCTGGTCGGTGATGATCCTGTGGTGCTTGTCTTTGACCTCCCAGACTCGTTTCACAAACTTCTCACGACCCAAATCGTGGCGGGTAAGACCCTCTTCTTCAAGCTGTGCCTCCACCACATTCTGCGTGGCAATTCCGGCGTGGTCAGTCCCTGGCACCCACAGGGCCTCATAACCCTTCATCCGGTGTAAGCGGATGAGCAAGTCCTGGATGGTCTCGTCCAGGGCGTGGCCCATATGCAGCACGCCGGTGACATTAGGCGGAGGGATGACTATGCAGTAAGGCTGCTTGGCGGGATTCACTTCGGCATCAAAAGCGCCGATCTCCAGCCAGTATTGATAGATCCGGTCTTCCACTTGCTGCGGCTGATAGGCTTTTTCCATCTCTGGTGCTTCGGACATTCGTACACCTCTGTACCGTGTTTACCTCATGGTAGGAGCGACATTATTGTTGCGACTTCTCGGCGACTGTAGCTTGGCCGGCATCAGGATCATCTGTAGAAAACGGAAAACCTCTCGTCCCGATTGGGACGAGAGGTGCTCAATGCTATTCTCCCGTGGTACCACCCAAGTTCCCCACCGTAGCCTTGGC
>JALGTJ010000080.1 GCA_029821415.1 Candidatus Zipacnadia bacterium | reverse complement strand
ATTGTGGTCTGTTCAAACTGCCTGCCGTAAGTCGGGAACATTGGCGCCGCCAGTTGCGTCCAATAGGTGAAGCAGTAACTGTTGTTGTCTTCATTGAATTACCTGTTGCGCCAACTTCTATACCTGATTTCCTCGAGGCAGGGAATACTTGTGAATAATCACTGTTCTGTGGCGGGTCTGCCAAGTTGGCTGCTGTGCGTTGTGGTAGCAATTGTTGGTCTATTCTTGCTCAGTGGCTGTGGTGGAGGTAGTGAGAGTGGGCTGGCACGTCGGTGATGTAGTTGACTTTCACGCTCTGGGTGAGCAGGAGACCAGCGGATGGCGGTGGCTGTATAACACAGACCTCACCTGGGAAAGTTCCAACCCACTGGTCGGCACCATTGACAACCTGGGTGAATTCACTGCGATCGGCATAGGGGAAACGGTGGTGACCGGCACTTACGAGGATTTGCCTCCAGATTCTGCTACCGTTACGGTGGTTGAGCCTGGACCGCAGCCGACTGCTCCTTATCATCCGCTGGACATAGGCTATTGGTGGGAGTATACCGGTAGTCCGGTTGAACCAGGTGGAGTTCATCCGGCTCAGGACATCACGTTGACCGTCAGTTGCACGCGGCAAGTGGTGGGCGCCGGTGAAGTATGGTATGAGTTGCGTGTGCAATACACCGACCCTGATCAGAGCCCCAGGTACTTGTACTTCCGCCACGATGAACAGGGCTTGTGCGAGCTATTCGCTGACGACACCAGCGTCTACAAGCTCAAGGCACCTATTCAAGTAGGCACACAGTGGTCAGATGACCAGGATCCTCAACACACTTTTGAGATTGAATCAGTCACTGACGAGGTTACTGTGCCGGCAGGGACCTTCGGAAACTGCGTGAAGGTGCGCGAACACAATGTCGCCCAGGGTGGAGATGAGTGGGATATCTTCACATGGTTCAAGACCGGGGTTGGCATAGTGAAGAGCGAGTACCCCGAAATAGATCCCGATACTGGTGAAGAAGTCTGGATATACCAGGAGCTGGTGGACTACTCAGTGGGAGGCTGAGCGCCAGCGGCTATTTGCCGATGTTGCCCATTGTATGCATTATGGTTATGGCCCCGGGGCCAAGAATTACCACAAACATAGCCGGGAATATGCAGAATACCAGCGGGAAAAGCATCTTTACTGGTATCATATTGGCCAGCTCCCGCACGCGAATCTTGCGTTTGATGCGCAGGGAATCGCTATGAGTGCGTAACACTCTGGATATGCTGGATCCCAGCTCCTCAGCTTGACAGATAGCGGCCATAAACGCACTTAGTTCGTCAACTTGGGTGCGCTTAGCCAGATTACGCCAGGCATCTTGTCGACTCTTACCCAGGCGAATTTCAGTCAAGGCTTGTTCAAACTCCTCGGTCAGCGGCCCACTTTCCCGTTCAATAATCTCTGATATGGCTGCGTCCAGGCCCAGGCCCGCTTCTACACTGACCACGAGCAGGTCAATAACATTGGGTAGACTCTTCCTTATCTCCCGTCGGCGATTCTGGGCGATGCGATCTATCATCCAGCCTGGTGCTAACACTCCGACACTGGCTGCGCCGATTGCGCCTAACCATGATATATTGGCAGGCAGCAGACCACGCAGCAGTATCAGTCCCGCTATAGCCAGCCCTATCAGTGTGCTCAGCGCTCGGACTACGAAGAAGATCTCGGCAGTCAATCCCCAGGGATGAGCAGCCTGCTGCAATCGCTGGCGATTGGTCTGCAGTACGCTGCTTGGAGCCAGCTTGCCGACCACACTGGAGATCCTCTCCAGCATGGGTGCCACGATACGGTGCGACCATGGCTTGGTCAGTTCAGTGGCCAGGATTGGCTCGGGTTCTGCGACCGTGTTGATCTGCTGTATCTGGCGAACGTGAGCGCCGCGTTCAATGTTGGTGCCTATGATAAAGCCAATAGCCACGAGCAGTACGAAGACCAAACCGGCAATTGCAAGGGGCATTTCATATCACCCTATACGTCAACGTTGAGCATATTCTTAATGATCAGCATGCCAAATATCATCAACGATGCAGCGCCAATCATCATTCCAACGCCTAATGGTTCGCTGGTCAGCGGTTGGAGGTATTCGGGGTTGAGCATGTGGATAAAGAAAGCCAAACCGATTGGCAAGCCGCCGAGGATGACGGCCGAAAGGCGGCCTTCAGCGGTGAGTGCCGCCACCTCTGCGGTTAGCTGAAAACGCTCGCGAATCATAGTAGAAGTAGTCTCTAACACCTCGGCGAGGTCGCCGCCCACTGCTGACTGAATCTGGATCGCCGTTACCATCAGCTTTATGTCAGGGCTGGCAGTTCGGTGTACCATATGCGTGAAGGCCCTTTCCATACTGACGCCAACATTGACCTCGTCAAGTACCCAGCGGAATTCCTGCGAGATCGGTGCTGGCATCTCATTAGCAACTACTTCAATTGCCCGCAGGATAGAAAAGCCAGAGCGCAGCGAGGAAGCTATCAGTTGCAGGGCTTCAGGCAGTTGGGTTATCAGTAGCTTGTAACGATATTGCTTGCGGATCTGAACATAGATCCAGGGACCACCTAAGCCAAGCAGGAGCAGGAATGCTCGCGAGAGCAAGTTGGGCGGCAAGGTCAGTCCCACCATATACGTGCCGATCCCTGCTGCCAGCGAGATAGCTATCATCTCTGAGGGTTTTATCAGCAGACCTGCTCGCAGTAGCTCCCACTGCACAGCGTTATTAAGTCGGGTCCTGCTCAGCAGTTGGGTAATCAATGGCACGCTATCGGTCTGCGCCTCCGGCTGCTTGCGGTCTGCTTGCAATTCTCCCTCATCTTGGAGCCGGCGCCTGGGGACATTGTCCTTGGGTGTAGTCAGGGCACTGACCAGCGCGTAGGCACCGATGCTGAGGGTAACAAAAACGCCCCCAGCCACTAATGTCGGACTCATAGAATCACCTCCGGCCCCATGCATCGACCAATTGGTCAGGTAGCTTGATTCCCTGAGTTAGTATCTTGTCAGCGAATCTGGGGCGCAGTCCGGTGTAGCGATGTTCACCGATTACCGTTCCGTCTTCGTCCACACCGCTCTGTTCAAAATGGTAGATGTCCTGCAGGGTGATGGTACCGCTTTCCAACCCCTGAACTTCAGTGATGTGAGTTATTCGGCGGCGTCCGTCCACAAATCGGGACTGGTGGACGATGAGATGTAGAGCCGCGGCAATCTGTTCCCGGATGGCCTGGGAGGGCAGCTCAGTGCCGGCCATTAACACCATAGTCTCCAACCGTGCCAGGGTATCGCGAGGACCATTGCTGTGGACTGTACTCAATGACCCCTCGTGTCCGGTGTTCATCGCCTGGAGCATGTCCAGCGCCTCCGGGCCCCGGCACTCGCCGACAATGATTCTGTCTGGGCGCATCCGCAAGGCATTGCGCACCAGATGACGAATGGTTACTTCGCCGGTGCCCTCCAAGTTAGGGGGCCGACTCTCCATGCTCAATACGTGCTCCTGTTGCAGTTGCAGCTCAGCGGCATCTTCTATCGTGATAATCCTCTCATCGGGTCGGATGAATGAGGACAATACATTGAGCGTGGTTGTCTTGCCGCTGCCGGTACCACCTGATACCATGATGTTAAGCTTGGCTTGCACACAAGCCTGCAAAAGGTTCATCATCTCCCTGTTGCACGTGCCAAAGTTGATTAGGTCCTCGGAGGTCAGGGGATCTTCGGCGAATTTTCTGATAGTTATCGTGGGGCCGTTACGGATGATCGGAGGAATGACTGCATTAACTCGCGAGCCGTCGGGAAGGCGGGCATCCACGGTAGGTGCACTTTCGTCAATCCAACGGCCCAGCGGTGAGATAATCTTTTCAATGATGCGGCGCACATGAGCGTCATCGTCGAATTGAACATCAGTAGCTTGGAGCTTTCCTTCCCGCTCAATGTAGACCTGATGTGGTCCATTGACCATAATCTCCGTTATTGATGGATCGTCCAGCAACTCTTGAAGGGGGCCATAGCCACGCAGTTCGGCTCGTACAGCCTGGTATAGTCGCTCCCGGGTATTGGTCGTTAACGGCAGCCGATGCTTCTGAGCAATCTCGTTCGCCAGTGCCCGGATCCGTTCCATTAGCGACTGTTCGCTGAGATTTTGCAGCACCTGGTGGTCGGTGTTGTCCAGGATTGCCGCGTGAACTTCTTGCCTGACCTTCAACAGTTTCTTCTGTTTTTGCTGTTTAGCCAAGTGAAGGTATTCGTCGTTGGCCCGGGCTGATTGTGGTAATTCCATGGTTTACATCACCTCGGCGGTAACTAAGGTTAGTTCGTCTTGCAATGCGGCCGAGTTGTGAGCAGAGTTATCAGGCCGCCTGCTGCTTGGCTGGTGGACCGTTTGGCCAGACGATGGCATCGGCTATTTCAGCAATTCCTTGCGAGATGGGTGCACGCGGGTTAGTTAAGATGAACGGCTCACCCCGATTGGCGGCAGCAATGACGGTTTCGGTATCATTGGGCAGGGTGAACTCTACCTTCATATTTGTAGCTTCCTCTAAGTCAGAAACAGAGAAGCGGTCCTTGGCTGAGGCGCGATTAACCACCAGTTTGATGTTGGCTTGTGGGACGTAGGCACCATCAATAATGATCCTGAGTAACGAATTCGTATCTCGGATGGTGGTCAATTCAAAAAGGTTCGTTACTACCAGCACCAACTGGCAGCGCGAGAGGAGGTAAAGACCACCATCCCATAACGTTGAGGGCAGGTCGTAAAGAGTGAATCGGTAGTTACGCCGCAATATACCCAGCAGCAATGCCAGATAAGACACTGAGAGAGCATTTATCGGAACCGGTTCCGGACTCGTTGAACCGCTCAATGCGCGTAGACTGCTAGAATGAGTGTACAAGTGACTGTTGACTAACTGAATATCCAACTCATCTGCGTAGGGGGCCAGGTCTACCAGGCTGCCAGGCGGCATCCCCATATTTAGCATCAGACTGACATCGCCAAGCTGGGCGTACATATCACATAACACCACTGACCCGGGGAACTGCTTGGCCAGCAGTACCGCGAGGTTCACGGCGAGCGTGGTCTTGCCGACGCCGTCTTTGGCCGAAATCAGCCCCACAGTTATAGGCATCTTTGCCGGATCTGTGACCGCCTCATACGTCTCGGTTTGGCGGATTTCCCTGCGACCAGCACAGGCTTGGATGGTCTCAATAACTGCACTGGCATCAGATAGCGGGGGAAGAACGGCATTGGCTCCTGCTATCATAGCTTCGTTGATTACGGATGAGCGTTGCTTCTCAGTCAGTAAGATACATCCAACGTCGGGTGCCGCCATCTTCACTAATCGACATACCTCATAGCCATCGGCAGCAGGGAGGTTGTCGTGCACTAACAGCACATCCGGCTGTAACTGGATAGCCATTTGTGCCGCCTCTAATCCGTCCTGAGGCAGACCAATAAGTTCAATTCCATCGGTCACACTCAGCAGTGACTTTACTCCATCCACAATCCCCGGTGTCCGCCGGCGACGCTTGGCCTTATAGCCCTGAGTATTACTCGCGCCGGAAGGTGGCTGTTCCTGTTAGAGTGATGCTGCCGCTGCCCGGTTCATCCTCCAGCCCGGGTACTATTCGGCCGGCCACTAAATGGTGTGGATAGCTCACTTCAACCCTGATAAACGACCCGGTAGGAGCGTCGTTTATCACTCCTTCGTCGCTTGATATGTCGCCCAGGGCATACCAGGACCAGCTTCCCTCATCGTAGACACCGTATTGCTGGGTGATAGTTAGCTCCTCGGCAGGTAGTTTTGCCGCAGCGTCTTGCACCCGGTCGGCGATGGCAGTGGTATTAGCACCTGTGGCCGCAGTGCGGGCTCCTTCTCGGGCGGCATTCTTCAGAATCATATAGTCCTCAAAGAGCAGCCCAAATTCGATAATGCCCATCAATAGGAGCAGTAGTAAGGGCATGACCAGAGCTAATTCGACCGTCGCTGTGCCGGCTCTGCGAGATGGGATTTTGGACAGCTCTTGATTATCTGGGTGTAGGGTTTGCATTGTACTGAGCCGGTGTCGGTTAAGCCGTAAAACATTCATTCCGCAACATTGGCACCGGCGCTCGGACCATTGTTGTCGTGTTATAAGCAATTCTAAGGTTGTAGGCCCGTTTCAGCGACTGGGGGTCGGGTGGGGGGCCGGCCCGACCCCCAGCTTGCGGGGTATTGCCGCAGCGTTGCTTGCCGTTGGCAGAGTTTGCACTCTAGCTGGATGTACCAGCAAGGGTGTCTTTGACGTCACCAACCTCGGTGCTTACTTGACTGCCCAATTGTGTCCATGCGGTGACGGCTGCTGCCACTATCAGCACCAACAACAGCGCATATTCCACGGTTGTCAGCCCCGCTTCGTCAGTCCACAGTTGCTTGAGTGTCCTTAGCATTTCGCAGCCTCCTTCCTTGATCTCTTTGAAGTGGTTGAGCAGATAGCTCTACCGCTTGTGGTATCGGTAACTAACAGTGGCCTCTTGATAACTGGGGCGTTTCGGTTATGTAACATTTATGCAAACCGTCGGTGGGCAAACGGCGGCCGAACAAAAGCAGAAACCTTACACGCCAAAGAGGTGTTAGGCCTAGGGTTGGCGAAGTTCGCATACACAGTTGCTCAAGAGAACGGAGGAATAGAAGTGGCCGAAGCTGCCTACAACCATCATACAGACACAACCGGCGGAGATACTGTGAAATCCTCTGAGCCGCAGCGCCAGCGAATAGTTACTGGTCGGGCCCTGTTACTGGGGACGCTCGGAGCAATAGTGGTGGGGCTTTTGGCTCCGTGGGCTATTCACGTTCTGCGAGGGTCATATATGGCTCTTGATTTCAGCACACCTGCTGCGGTGGCGCTGTTGTTTGTTCTGGTCGCGGGGCCAAATCTGTTACTTCTGCGCTTTCGGCGTAATCTGGCTCTAACCACAGCCGAGCTTATTACCATTTACTCAATGATGGTGGTGGCCTCGGCTATTCCTACCATGGGTTTGACCGCCCAAGTCATTCCCCTGAGCACTGGCCCGTACTACTATGCCAGTCCGGAGAACGCCTGGGCGCAGAGAATCATTCCGTACGTGCCGGATTGGCTAACCCCACGAGGCAGCGGTGTGGATGCGCCTGTAATCACTAATCTCTATGAGGGGTTGCCGGCGGGTGCCCAAGTACCCTGGGGTGCCTGGGTCCGGCCGTTGTTGAGCTGGCTTCCTATGCTATTGATTGTGCATTTTGTGATGATCTGTATGATGGTGCTATTGCGCAAGCAGTGGGTGGATAATGAACGCCTGGCTTATCCTCTGACTTATCTGCCTCTCGCTTTGGCAGGAGCAGATAGTGGCGGCTGGCCGGTCATCTTGAAGCGATCCACCTTCTGGATTGGCTTTGCAATTGCCTTTTTGGGGGGCAGCTGGGTGGGGCTACACAACTATTTCCCGGCAGTGCCAGCGGCTAAGTGGGACCAGAGCGTCACGTTGATCAAAGGTATTTGGTCGCTGAGCTTTCGCATCAGCTTTCCGATGATTGGCTTTTTCTACTTAGTGAATCTGGAGACTAGTTTTAGCTTGTGGTTTTTCAACCTGCTGGCCCAGGTGGTGCGTGCGATCATGGGAGTGGTCGGCATCACCAGCACAGAGAATCTGGGTGTCTACGGGGCCCGCGATCCGATCCTTAAGTATATCGGCGCCGGCGCATTCTTAGCCCTGGTCGCGTCAGGTTTGTGGGTAGCGCGCGGCCATCTGAAGGTAGTCTGGCGGCAGGCCATCGGCAAAGCAGATCCGCAGCTTGATGAACGGGAGATACTCTCCTACCGGGTTGCATTTTGGGGAATGATTGTCGGACTGGGGTTGATAGCCTGGTGGCTGGCGGCCTCCGGTCTACCCGCAACAGTTGTGCCACTGTTTCTAATTCTCGCTTTTGTCTTCTTCCTGGGATTAACGCGTATTGTCGCTGAGAGCGGCATGGCGGAGGCAGTCGCGCCGGCGATTGCGCCCACGACTGTGGCTGGCTTGCTGGGATGGGGACCCCTGGGGGATCGCGGGGTGGTCTCGTTGGCACTCACCTATGTCTGGACCAGCGATATTCGCACCTTCGTAATGGCCTCGGCGGCAAACAGCCTTAAGCTTGCCGATGTCATTGAGGGCAAGCAGCGACGGCTGTTTTGGGGGTTTATTCTGGCCATTATTGCTGCCCTGGCAGCTTCTATGTGGTTGACTATGACGCGGGCCTACACGCAGGGCGGCGTCACTATGAATTCCTGGTTTTTTGATGGCGCTGTGCAAGCAGCCTATAAGTGGGCTCAAGAATGGATCGTCAAGCGGCCGGAGCCGAGCGTCGCGGGGCTCATCTATACGGCAATAGGGGCGGGGATATACCTGGTGCTTACTGCCCTGCGATTTCGCTGGGCCAATTGGCCCTTCCACCCGATCGGCTACTGTATTGGCAGTGTCTGGATTATGGACAATATCTGGTTCACCATCTTCCTGACATGGCTGACCAAGGCCGCCATTCTGCGCTATGGCGGCATGGTCTGGTATAGCAATCTCCGTCCGGTTTTCCTCGGACTTATCTGTGGTCAGTTTGTGTGTAATGCGGCGTGGTTGATACTTGATTGGGCAACCGGACATACCGGTAATGCTGTCTTCTGGATATAGCGTCTGCGACTGGGTCGTTCCATATGATTCGTTCTCTTGTTTGTGGATAACAGCCATCGGGATCTGTCCCTGAGGACATCAGAGAGCGACTGTCGCAGATTCGATGGTGCCACCGATGCGAATGTTTCCGGCAACAGGAATCAGCCTGATAGTGCACAAGTACCGCGGAACTGGGCGAGTTGTGGCCTTCTTTACCCGCGAGCGTGGCAAGGTGGAGGCAGTGGCACGCGGTGTGGGTAAGCCGGGTAGCAGGCTGGCTTCGCTGGTAGAGCCACTCACTCTCTCGCGGCTATTCTTAGCCAAGGGCCGTGAGTTAGACTACCTAACCGAGGGCGAGGTGCTCAATCCATTTTACGGGCTACGCTCGAATTTGCGGCGATTCGGCTATGCCTCGTACATAGCGGAGCTGACTGCGCGCGCTACTGAACCGGACCTGCCGATGCCTCAGCTTTTCCAGACACTGTGCGCCAGCCTGGAAGCTCTTGAAGGCGGGGCGACACCAGATGTAGTCACCTGGAGCTTTGCCTTGCAGCTTCTGGCCCAGCTCGGGGTAGGGCCAGTCCTTGAGCAGTGTGCCAACTGCGGTCAATCCCTGACGGGTCAAATACATTACAATCCACCTGCCGGTGGGTTAATCTGTGGAGACTGCGCAGCGGCCGGTGCATTAGCGGGTTGTGCCGTCTCGGGTGTGACTGCGGGGCTGCTGCGCTGTATGGCTACCTTCCCCATTGACAGGCTTGTGCGTCTGTCCTGTCCACCAGTTAACTGCCAAGAGATTAGTCAGTTGGTCCGTCGTCACATTGAGTACCATCTGGGCTTTGTCCCCAGAAGCCAACGTTTCATTGAGGCGATAGAGACATCCAGTAAGCAGCATCACGAAGGTGATGCGAAGACATGACCAACGCAGAAGCTGCCGAAATCCTCGGGCGCATAGCCGACCTACTTGCCATCTCTGGTGCCAACAGTTTCCGGATTCGTAGCTATCGGCAGGCGGCCGAGTCATTGGAGTCATGGGGCGAAGAAATTGAGGAAGTATACGCCAAGCAAGGCCTGCAAGGTTTGCGCAATATTCCTGATATTGGTAAGAGCCTGGCGGAGAAGCTGGAGGAGCTGCTCACCACCGGCCAGATCAGTTTGTATCAGGAGCTGCTGGCGCAGTTTCCTGACGGAATATTGGAGCTGCTGCAAGTGCCTGGGCTGGGGCCGCGCACTGTCGCCTTGATCTGGTCGGAGCTGGAGATAGGTGATATTGATGAGCTGGAGCAAGCTGCCCGCCGTCAGGAGTTGCGAGAGCTGCCCGGTCTGGGGCCTAAGAGTGAGGAGAAGATACTGGCCAGCATCGCGCGGTATCGTCAGGGAATGCAGCGGGCTTTGTTGGGCGAAATCCTGCCTCTCGGTGAGCAGCTCGTCAGTTACTTGCGGGACCATCCGCGTGTTATTGCTGCCGAGTTGGCGGGCAGTGCTCGGCGCCGCCGCGCTACCGTGGGCGATCTGGACTTGCTGGCGACCTCGGAGCATCCCGAGGAAGTGTGCCGTGATTTTGCTGCCAGCGGGCTGCTTGAGGAAGTTACGATGGCTGGGGATACCAAAGTCAGCGGCCTGCTGGCGGGGGGGAGATCGGTGGATTTACGGGTGGTGGCCCCGGAAAGCTACGGGGCAGCGCTTCAGTATTTCACTGGTTCACAGGCGCATGGCGTAGCCCTGCGCACCCGCGCCCAGAAGATGAATTTGACCATCAACGAGTACGGTGTGTTCAAGCAGCGTAATGGAGAGACCGGGGAGAAGGTAGCTGGCGCCACCGAGGAGGAGGTCTACGCAGCCGTGGGACTGGCGTGGATCCCACCGGAATTGCGTGAGGATCGCGGGGAGCTTGAGGCGGCTGCTGACGGCACGTTGCCCGACTTGATTGAGCTCGCCGATATTCGTGGGGACCTGCATATGCACACAACTAGTTCTGATGGCAAGTGCAGTCTTGAAGAGATTGCTGAAGCCTGTCGGCAGCGCGGGTACAACTATATTGGTATCACCGACCACTCGCCGGCGCTTCGCGTTGCCGGAGGACTGACAGAAGAGGAGATAATTGCCCAGATCCACTGGCTGGCCTGGAGGCGGACATATTGACGGAGGGGCGAGTTGATGTCCCTGATAAGGCTTTCGCGGGCCTGGATTTCGTGATCGGCTCCTTACATCAGGGTTTCTCGCCGGATGCTGACGGAATGACCCAGCGGATTATCCAGGCCCTGGAGTCGGGCCGGGTTGACATCCTCGGCCATCCCACCGGTCGCCTGCTATTGCAGCGGGAACCTTATGGTATTCATCTTAACGAGGTGATAGAGGCTGCTGGCGAACTTAATGTGGCGGTAGAGATTAATGCCAACCCTCATCGACTCGACCTGGACGATATTCACGCCCGCTTTGCTCAGGAGAACGGCGTTCTGCTAAGCATTAACACCGACGCCCATGAGATCTCCCATCTTGACTTTATGCAGTACGGAGTCTATACGGCTCGCCGCGGCTGGATTGAGCCGCAATCGGTGATAAATACGTGGCCAGTAGATCGAGTGAAAGAATGGCTGGCCCAGCGACGAGCATAATCTGTCAGACAATTTTGCCACCCCGTTGCGTATTAGTTGGTTGGGTGGCTGTAATTGTGCTTGTGTTGGTGCTGGAAAACAGTTCGTTGGGTGTGGCTGCACTGTTACTTGACAATCCTGGCTTTGAGCAGGGTAGCGCGCAGTGGCTGCTGAGACCCGGCTCGGAGACTGCTGAGATCACCCCCGACCGAGACTTCAGTTACAGCGGCCAGGCCAGCTTACGGCTGTCAGGGGCAGCAACCGACAATCCCTATGCTGCTCAACTGGTCACGCGAATCAAGCCGCTGGCCACGTACCGGCTGGTAGCTACGGTGCGAGCGGCTGCGGGCAGCGAAGCCCTGGCCGCAGTCCGAATTGAGTTCTACGACGGTAGCAACCGCAACATTAGTGTCTGGCGCCGGCAACTTCGCGTGAGCGGAGACGGAACCTGGCAGACTATCGAGCAGACGGCAACTGCAGAAGCCACTGCAGTCAGCGCTGTGGTGGTGCTGCGCCTACTGGGGCCGGGTGAAGTGTGGTTTGATGATGTTGAATTCACCGGAGTCAGCCCGGGACCCGGGTTATGGGCTGTCCCTGCTGATCTGGCGGTAACTGCCGGCCAGCGTGGCACAGTAGCTTTTGACCTCCATCTGGTCGAGAAAGCCGGATCTACTCCTCCACTTCAGTTGTCCATCAGCGGTGCAGCGGTCGGTGAGCGCATCATTCCTGACTTCCGTACTGACCGGGCCAATGAGCGAGTTGTCAGCGTGTTGGTCAGTTTACCGGCGCTGGCGCCCGGCCTGTACAACCTGCAGTTCCAGCGAAGCGATACCGGAGCAGTAGGGCGGGCCCAGCTCGTGGCGATTCCGCCTGCCCAGTCAGATGGTGTACCACTATTGGAAGGTGAGTCGTTTTTCCCGATTTGCGCGTGTTGCCGAGATGCAACTGAGTTTGAAGCTCTCCAGGCAACCGGATTCAATACGGTGGAGTTGCCGTCTACAGGTAATATTGAGCGGCTCGGCGAACTGTTGGACAGGGCTGATGAACACCATCTGAAGGCCATTGTGCCCGTTTGGGATAGCACGGACAGTCCCCAAAGCGTGGCTAATTGCCAAGAGAGAGTTGAGCGCTTTTGTGACCATCCGGCTCTGCTGGCGTGGAAGCTGATACACTTGCCCACTGTTCATCCCGACTGGCGAAAGCCAGCAATTGAGGCATTTCTGCATCTTAAGCAAACGTCGCCGCATAGACCCGTAGTGGTAGGCATCGGCAACCCAGCTCAGTACCGGCGCTGGATGGACTTTCTGGATTGGGTGGAGGTGATCTGCTACCCGAGGTCGGATGATAGGCCATCTATGGTTGCTGAGTTAACTGAGCAGGCCTGTCGGGAGGCGTATCCAGAGCAGGTCGTCTACGCTTGTTTGCCGGTCGTTGTGGGCGGTGGTCTGTCGGCTCAAACGGCTCTATCCAGCGGGCGGATGATGCTGTATCTGGCGCTAATTGCTGGTGCGCAGGGCATTGGCTGGTGGGGGCTATCATCGTCTATTGACGGAGGCGAGATATTGGGGCAAATAAACGCAGAGGCTGCTCAGTTAGGCAGGGCACTGGTCGGCGGAGAACCAGTGCGAGTGGCATGTTCCACCGACCGCCTTCGGTTTCGTGCGGTAAAGCACGACGGAGCGATACTTACTATGGTCGCCAATACCACCGAGGAGCGCCTGGTTGCCCGGATTCAGTTGCCCGAGGTTGTTGGTGCAGCCAAGTGGCTTTATGGCGAGGATACGCCTTCTGGCCCGTATATGCCGGTGCGGCTTTCCCATAATGGTCGGGTGATAACGTTTGCCCTGCCTGCTGGGCAGTGTAATGCTATCGTGTCAACACTGGTGGCTGATAGCCCAGAGTCTTGATGGCAAGCTGGTGGGTCAGATATACTGGAGCGACTCGCTATCTTAACTTTCCCTCAGTAGATATCACAATGGATACTGTTACTAAGGCGACTGAAGCTATACTTGTGCTTATTGTGGGGTTGATGGTCGGCTATCTGGCTCGTCGCCGCGGGTGGCTGGCGGAGACAGCCGCCACGCCACTGACCCGCTGGTTGCTGGCCCACGTCAACCCCGTTGTGGGTGTTCTGGCGCTGTGGACCCTACCTATGCGCAATTTGCAGGCAGCAGCCCTGCCCGCCATCTACGTGATCCACACTATGCTATTGTGGCCTGCTACTGTCGCTATGGCTAAAGTTCTGGGACTGGATAACCGTGAGAAGGCCAGCCTGATCCCCCCGGCGATGTTCAGCAATCAGGGCTTTACCTATGGCGTGCTCGTCTGCTATTTCGCTATGGGCCCGGAAGGTTTGGCCCTGGCCGCTCTGTACCTGCTGCCGTTTTCTGCGCTGCTGTACACCGTGGGTATTGCTGCCCCGAGTCGGTATGTCTCTGGCTCCAGCAGATCACCTGGCGGACACCTGAGACAGATTTTGGCTCAGCCCTATCAGCGCAACCCCATATTGGGAGTGCTGGCTGGATTGAGCCTGGCTCTCTTGCGGATTCCTCAACCCTACTTTCTCAGACCGGTGCTGGAGGTATTGATGCCATTATCGGCCTTAGGCCTGCTGTTTGCTATTGGACTGACTATACATGTGAGCAAGGTCAGGGACTACTGGGATAGTGTGGTGGCGATGCACTTGCTTAAGTATGTGGTAGCTCCTGCCCTGGGCGTGGGTCTGGCCATGCTGTTTGGCTTCTGGTCCCAGCC